>JBAXSA010000218.1:0-5172 GCA_037130945.1 Pseudomonadota bacterium
CGGCGAGGAGGCGCTGGAAATCTGTGCCGAATTACAGCAGGAAGGACGAGAAATCGGCGTGGTGATTTCCGATTTCATCATGCCCGGCATGCGCGGCGACGAACTCATGATCCGTCTGCATGCCATCAGTCCGCGCACCATCAAGATCATGTTGACCGGCCAGAGTGATTTACAAGGCGTCAAGCGGACGATCAATGAAGCGAATTTGTATCGCTTTCTCGAAAAGCCATTCCACAATGACGACCTGATGCTGACGGTCAAGTCGGCCTTGAAGGCCTATCTTCAAACCGGTGAGCTGGAAAGACAGAACGCGGAACTTCGCGTCCTGTTTGAGGAGTTGGAATGCCACCGTCATCACTTGAAGGAGTTGGTGGAAAAGCGTACTGACCAACTGGTCGAAGCCCGGGCACGGGCCGAGTCCGCCACCCGGGCCAAGAGCGCCTTTCTGGCCAACATGAGCCATGAGATCCGCACGCCGCTGACCGCCATCGTGGGTTTCGCGGAAAGCATGCTGGCCTGCCATCAACCTGCGCCGGAGGGGATAGAGGCCATTCACACCATCATCCGAAACGGCCGGCACTTGCAAAATCTCATCTCCAACATTTTGGATTTTTCAAAGATCGAAGCCGAGCGCATCGAGATCGAACACACGGCGATTCCCTTTCTCGATCTGCTCACGGATATTCAAGCCCTGGGGCAACACCAGGCCAGCAGCAAGGATCTTGAATTCAGTGTCCACTACCTGCCACCCTTGCCGGCAACCGTGACCAGCGATCCGACCCGGGTTAAGCAAATCCTCTTTAACCTGATTAACAATGCCGTCAAATTCACCACTGCGCCGGGAACGGTACGCCTGACCGTCCGACTGGACGCAGTCAACGAGCAGGTGGTGTTTTCTATTCAGGATACCGGCATCGGCATCTCACCTTCCGAGATGCAGCGCCTGTTTGAGCCTTTTGTCCAGGCCAATGCCTCGACCACCCGGCGATATGGAGGTACCGGGTTGGGCCTCGCCATCTCCCGAGAACTGGCGCGGCGCCTAGGGGGCGACATCCGTGTCATCAGCGAGAAGGATCAGGGCAGTCTGTTCGTAGTCACCCTGGGCACGGGTTCCCTGGAGGGTGTCGCGCTGATCGACGGGCGTGACGGGTCTTCTGGTGGCTCCACCCTGGTTCAGGCGATTCCGCAGGTGCCCCGTTTGTCGGGACGGGTGCTGGTGGCCGAGGACAACCAGGACATTCAACGGCTCATCTCCTTGCTGATCCGCCGTACCGGCGCCGACATCGTGATCGCCGAGGATGGACAGGAAGCCGTGGAACGGGCTCAGAACGAGGAATTCGATCTGGTGCTCATGGACATGCAGATGCCGGTCATGGCGGGTTTGGATGCGGCAGAGCTACTACGACTCACCGGTTTCGACCAACCCATCATCGTTTTGAGCGCCAATGTCACCGAGGACGACAAAGCCCGGGCCCGCGAGGCTGGATGCGACGGGTTTCTTTGCAAACCCATCGATCAGGAAGCCTTTTTTTCCACGCTAGCGTGCTATCTGCACGAGGCCGACCGGTCTGACGACGGCAGTGTCACCGTCCACGCCCATCCCTCGAATCTCAACGATGACAGGGAATTCCGGGAGATGCGCGAGCAGTTTGACCGCGAGCTACCCATCCGGTTGCGGGATATTGAGGTGGCCTACCAAAGCCAGGATTGGCCAGGTGTCCGTTCGCTGGCGCATCAGTTGCGGGGGGTGGCCACTACCTTTGGCATGCCCGAAGCGACCCGCATTGCGGGTGCCATCGAATGTCAGGTATTGCGCGGCAATTACAACACCGTGAGACAACTCGTCCCGGAGCTGATGGCCTTATGTCCACACCCCTAGTCTTGATGCGGGTGATCCCGGAAGACATATGGGAAGACAGGCCCCTCCCTTACGACATCGTCACCGCCGAGGGTGTCCTGTTGCTCGCGAAAGGCCAGGTGGTCTCGACGCCAGAACGGGTGGCCATTCTGAGAACTCAGGGCTGGAAGCCACGGAAACCCGATCCGGCAGCCATCCCGCGAACCCAGGACTGGAAACCCCACAAACCTGTCCGGGCAGTGTTTCCTGATGACACGGCAATCAGTTTGCCCTCCCGGGGCCGTCCGCCTCTCCCATGGGCGGAGACTCTGATCGCCGATGACACGCCCCTGATCCGACAACTCTTGACGAGCATGCTGCGGGAGCAGGGGATTAAAAAAATCGACTCGGTGGAAAACGGCCACCAGGCGATGACCTATTTTTTTAAAAACCTGCCCCATATTGTTTTTCTCGACATCGACATGCCCGGCATTGACGGGCTGATGGCCCTGAAACAGATCAAGGGCTGGACGCCGGACAGTTTTGTGTGCATGGTCAGCGGCAATAGTAACCTGGTCAACGTCAAACAAGCCAAGGCTGATGGCGTGGATGGCTTTCTGGTCAAACCGATCAGCCTGCTCAATCTCAAACGGGTGTTGGCCCTGTATCAGGCATCGCCATAATGGACACTGTCGATATCAACCCGGGAGTAAAAATGGGCTCAAGCATCATCTTGTGTGTGGATGACGACGTTGTCGTACTCAATGCTCTGCGTAGTCTTATTGTCAAGGCACTGGGGAGCGGCAATGTGGTGGAAATTGCCGAAACCGGCGAGGAGGCGCTGGAAATCTGTGCCGAATTACAGCAGGAAGGACGAGAAATCAGCGTGGTGATTTCCGATTTCATCATGCCCGGCATGCGCGGCGACGAACTTCTGATCCGTCTGCATGAAATCAGTCCGCACACCATCAAGATCATGTTGACCGGGCAGAGTGATTTGCAAGGCCTCAAGCGGACGATCAATGATTCGAATTTGTACCGTTTTCTCGAAAAGCCATTCAACAATGACGATCTGATGCTGACAGTCAAGTCGGCGTTTAAGACCTACCTGCAGGCCAACGAACTGGAGCGGCAGAACGCGGCTCTTCGCATCGCTGCGGTCGCCTTTGAATCGCAGGAGGCCATACTGATTACCGATGCCCATTCTACCATCCTGAACATCAACAAGGCCTTTACAGAGATCACCGGTTACACGGCCAGCGAGGTCGTTGGCAAAAAACCCAGCCTGCTCAAGTCGGGGCGTCATGACGCCGACTTTTATCGCGAGATGTGGCACGTCCTGGAACAGCAGGGTATATGGCAGGGGGAAATCTGGGATCGGCGTAAGAACGGCGAGACTTATCCCAAAATTCTGACCAT
Source organism: Pseudomonadota bacterium (assembly GCA_037130945.1). Taxonomy (GTDB): domain Bacteria; phylum Pseudomonadota; class Gammaproteobacteria; order Chromatiales; family Chromatiaceae; genus JBAXSA01. Next base: position 3,257 of record JBAXSA010000218.1, read on the forward strand.
TTCGTCGGTAAAAAATTGCTATGGCGTGGTTAGCCATTACGTCGGCGCCTTTCTTGACATTACCGAACGGAAGAAAGCCGAGGCCAAAATCCAATATCTGGCCTTTTTTGATCAGCTGACGGGTCTGCCCAACCGGAGCTTGCTGCTCGATCGCCTGAAACAGGCGATGGCCACCAGTTCTCGTAACGGTAGTCATGGCGCACTCCTGTTCATAGATCTGGATCACTTCAAGACGATCAATGACACCATGGGTCATGACATGGGTGATCAGCTACTCGTACAAGTCGCTCAGCGCCTGATTCCCTGTGTACGCGAAGGCGACACCCTGGCCCGATTGGGCAGTGACGATTTTGTGGTGGTACTGGCAGGATTGAGTCAGGACGAAACCGATGCCGCCAGGGAGGTTGAAGCTATCGCCGAGCAAATTCTCGCTGCGCTCAACCAGACCTATCCGCTGGGTGATGTGATCCAGAACAGTTCAGCCAGTATCGGCATCACCCTGTTCAGCGGCGACCAGTGTACCGTTGACGATCTGATGAAACAGGCCGATCTTTCCATGTACAAATCCAAGGAAGCCGGGCGCAACGCCTTTTGTTTCTTTGATCCGGGCATGGAGGCCAGCGTCAGAAAGCGCGTCACGCTCGAACAGGATTTGCGGCAAGCGATCGAGCAGCATCAATTCCAGCTTTACTATCAGGCCCAAGTGCTTGGCGATGGGCAATTGACGGGTGCCGAGGCCCTGGTTCGCTGGTTACATCCGCAACGCGGCCTGGTGTCACCCGCCGACTTTATTCCCTTGGCGGAAGAAACCGGGTTGATTCTACCCTTGGGTCGATGGATTCTGGCCGCCGCTTGCTCTCAATTGGCCACCTGGAACCTCAGACCCGAGATGGCAATGTTCAGCCTGGCCGTGAATGTCAGTGCCCTGCAGTTTCGCCAAGCCGACTTTGTGAATCAGGTATTGGAAATTCTTGAAAACACCGGCGTCAACCCACAACGACTCAAAATTGAACTGACCGAAAGCCTGTTGGTGGATAACGTACTGGAAATCATCGAGAAAATGCATGTGCTAAAGGCCAGGGGCATCCGCTTCTCCCTGGATGACTTTGGCACCGGTTATTCTTCGCTCGCGTACCTGAAGCGATTGCCCCTTGACCAGTTGAAGATTGACCAGTCGTTTGTCCGCGAGATTCTGAGCAATCCCAACGATGCCGCGATTGTCAAAACTATCGTGGCGTTGGCCCAAAGTCTCGGGTTTGGTGTGATTTCGGAAGGTGTCGAGACGGAAGCCCAGCGAAGTTTTCTGGTTAGTTCCGGCTGTCATTCTCACCAGGGCTATTATTTCAGCAAGCCATTGCCCCTGGAGGCATTTGAAGAATTTGCACGGCAGTTTTTTGCACGGACAAAGGTTCAGCCATCATGAATGATCTGCAAGATCCCGATCATCGGCCCACCATCCTGATCGTCGACGACACACCGCAAAATTTATCTCTGATGCGATCCCTGCTGCAGGTCGACTACAAGCTGAGAGCCGCCACGAATGGTTCCCGTGCCCTGGAAATAGCACGCTCGGAGTCGCCGCCGGATTTGATTTTGCTGGACATCATGATGCCCGGCCAGGATGGCTACGAAGTATGTGGTCTGCTCAAGGCCAATTCCCAAACGGCGAACATCCCGGTGATTTTTATTACGGCCAGGCGCGACGAGCAGGATGAAGCCAGAGGTTTCGAATTAGGCGCGGCCGATTACATCATCAAGCCATTCAGCAATATTGTCGTCAAGGCACGGGTCAGGATGCATCTGGAGAAGCGTGCTTCCGAGCAGGCGCTTAGGGTCGCCAAGGAAGCGGCGGAATCAAACAATGCGATCCTGTTGTCCACTTTGGAGGATCTGCGGAAGACTCAGGCACAGCTGAT
>JBAXSA010000219.1:0-5159 GCA_037130945.1 Pseudomonadota bacterium
CCGTCGAGCGTTTGAAAAAAACCCAGGAAAGCCTGGTGCAATCCGAGAAACTGGCCAGCCTCGGATCGGTGGTGGCGGCGGTGGCACATGAACTCAATACACCCATCGGGAATGCCCTGACGGTGGCCACCTCGTTTTCCAAGAAGACCGTCACCTTTCAACAAGAGGCCAAACAGAGCCTGCGGCGATCCGTCCTGGATACCTACACCCAGGACTCCCTAATGGCCTCGGAGTTGATCGAACGTAATATTACCCGGGCCGCAGAGCTGATCACCAGCTTCAAACAGGTGGCCATCGATCAAACCAGCTCTCAACGCCGCCACTTCAACCTTCGCGAGACGCTGGCCGAGGTCTTGTCAACCCTGCGGCCAACCTTCAAAAACAGCCCCCACCATGTCGAGATCCATATACCCGGGGATATCGCTCTGGATAGTTTTCCGGGGCCACTGGGTCAGATCGTCACCAACTTTGTCAATAACGCGCTCCTACATGCCTTTGATGCCGAGTACATAGGTATCATGAAGATCAACGGCAAGACACTGAATCGGGATCAGGTATTGCTCGTTTTTTCGGACAACGGCAAGGGCATCGCGCCCGAGCATCTCAAGCGGATCTACGATCCTTTTTTCACCACCCGGTTGGGTACGGGCGGTAGCGGACTGGGTCTCAACATTGTACACAACATTATCACCGGTCTTTTGGGTGGAAAGATCCGCGTTGACAGCACCTTGGGGGCTGGAACGACCTTTGAGGTGATTCTGCCCATCACGGCACCCTCTCCGAAACCGGGTAATGGTTCGTAGTGAGGGTGCATCCTGATAAAGCCACCAGTGGCCATCATACCAGCGTGTACGCCCGCGGAAATAGCGCAGATAAAATCTGCTGAGACGGTCGTCGCCCGGCCCACCCTCTTGGCGAAAGTGCCAGGTGTCCACATGACCCATCACATGACGAATGGCAAATTCGGGTCGGGTTGCGAACTCCAGGAACCAGAGAAGATCGGCGAAGGGATTGAATAGACCCCGATGTTTGCCTGCAAGGCGGCGATAGAGCAATACCAGCAGAGTGTCGGGTTCGGCAAGCCGGTACGCGAGTTCGCAGGATTTTAGACAAAACCTCGGCCCCAGCACCCATTCGGGGTTTTCAAACAGGCAATGATCACTCAGGGCAATGCCCTCTGCTCGCAGGGCATCCGCCAAGGGATCGGGATGAAGGGCAAAAACGATCATCGCCGACGTTCAAGCTGGGCCACCCACTTGAGAACCTCCGCGACGGGTTCGATCAGATCGGCGGGGATGTACTGATCGACCAGCCCATTTTCCAGCAGGGCTCGCGCCAGTGGGACATTTTCCATGATCGGAATCCCCTCCTCGCGGGCGATCTCCATCATGCGCTTGGCAATCAAATTCTCCCCCTTGGCCAGCACCATCGGCAGAGGAGTCTTATCCGATTCGTAGAACAGGGCGATGGCTATGTGCCGGGGATTGGTGACGAGAACCGTCGCCTTGCGGGTTTTTTGCATGGTGTTGCTGTTCAGAATTTCCTGGCTCAATTGGCGGCGCTGGCCCTTGATCTGTGGGTCGCCTTCCATTTCCTTGTATTCCCGCTTGACCTCATCCTTGCTCATCATCATGTCTTTCAGGTACATACGACGCTGGAGGAAGTAATCCACTGCGGCAATCACCACAAAAACCGGGGCGGTTTTAATCACCAGCTGGCGTAGTTGCGCGCCCATGGTTCCCAGCAGACAACTCATACCACACATCGGGCTTTTGACCAGTTCGTCGAGACTATCAATCACCACCTGATAGATGATCCAGCCAATGAAAAAAATCTTGATCAGCGATTTGAAAACCTCGATCAGGTTTTTTGTCGAGAAGATTTTTTTCATCCCCTCGATGGGGTTGAGCTTTTTGAGATCCGGCTTGATCGACTCAAAGGCCATCAGCGGGCCGGTCTGGAGAAAATTGCCCAGAATCGACGCCACAATCGCCACCCCCAAGAGGGGCAACACCATGAGAAAGGCGGCCCACAGCATGCCATCGAGGGTGGCGGCGAGGGCCTGGCCAAAGGGGGAAGCCGTGTGTGCAGCGGGAATCAGGATCAATTGCTTCATCTGTTCCATCAGATCCGGCAAAAAGACCAGGAGATACCACAGCATGGCCAGTGTCAGGGCTGACGATGATACCTCCTTGCTGTGGACGACATTGCCCTTTTCCCGGGCCTCCCGCAGCCGCTTGGAAGTCGGTTGTTCGGTCTTTTCGCCGCCTTCGTTACTACTCATCCGCAGTATGTAACGATCAGGGTGTGATCGTCACCTTCACCAGGTCGTAGCTGAAGTTTGGTGGAACCTGGTGGTCGTTGCCAATGCTGACTGCCGCAAAATAGATGAGGTACTCGCCTACAGGAAGACTGTTCAGGGTCACCTCGGTGTTTTCCGGCAGGGACGACTCCGGGGCAATCAGGCTCTCGGAGGGTACGTTAGGTTGGGGAGCGCCCCAGGTATGGCTATTGGGATCATACCGGCGCCAGCCGTCTTGACTCCAGGCCACTAGCCACCATTCGCCGATCTCGCCGAGATGATGGCCGGCGTCGAAGTTCAAAACCAGCATGATAGGAGTGCCCACCTTGACGGTGATGGGTTCATCGCTGCCGTTGGCCGTGATGCCGGTACCCTCTGGCGCGCCGCTCATGGGCATGGCCTTGACATCGGTGGGTGTGCCGCCCATCCAGACGACAAAATCGTCCAGCCGTAGGGGTGGCATTTCACGGCCTTCCTGCTTCAGCTTATCTCGAACCTTTAGGCAGCAGTCCAGCCCGTTGTAGCACAGGGTGTTGCCCATGCTGCGGAAATGGGTCTGGTCATAGACGGTAAACAGGGTTTCGTTGACGTACAGTTCGCACTGTTGCCAGGGGTTGATGTTGAAATAAAGCGGGTAGGAACCGGCACCGCCCGCCACAAAGGGATCCAACTTTTCGCAGTCGATGACTTCATTGGGCAGCGGTTGCAAGCCGAATGCTGCCAGGGTACCCGGGGTGTCACTGTTTTGAGCGGTACCCCCCTTGTAGAAGGCAATACGGTTCTTGACCGTGTCAGGTGAGGGTTTTCCACATTCCACGGCACCGTTGATGACATCAATGGTGGCACCAAATCCGGGGACGATACCCTGGCCACTGTCCACTGCGTTGGGCTGCCACAGACCGGTCACGATCTCGTGCATGCTGGGTTTCTGCGAGACTGCGGTCATATAAAACCAGAAGGCGGATACGAAGGATTGATCGATCCATTCACTGGCAATCAGCAGACTGGGACGTTCGAGAAAATCCATGTTACCCAGATAACCCCAGGAAAAACGACCATAGTTGCTGTTGTAGGACAACTGCTTCGGCCCGCGTCCCCAATATTGTGAGTCGGGTGGTGGCGAGGCGCTGTTGACTTTTGAGTTATAAAAATAGCTGGTGTCATACAGGTAGCTAGCGCAACCGCCAGAAACGCACTGACCCTCGGTCAGGTAGGCGAGACCACTGGTTTCTTGTAACCAGTGGGCAAACAGCGTGGCGAATTCCCGTTGGCAGGTGTTGTCGCTTTCGTTGTCTTCGCCGCATAGGGCGGGAAAGGCCACTGCGGATTTGATGAAGGCCGCGCGTGTGTAGGCCGCTTGCCGGTTGGGAAAAATATTATTGAAAATGGCATCGGTGACAGTGTTGTTGATGCGGGTATAGTTGGTGAAGAAGGCTGCGCGCTCGGCCTCGCTTTTGCCGTTCCAATGGGTGGCCATCTCTTCGGCATTCAACAAGCATTGGGAATTCAACACCCGGGTCAGTTTTGCCCGGTCGGAGGCGGTCACATCGCGGATGGGATCGGTGGCACTATCCCGGATCTGGTTCGACAGGGCATAGCCGGCCACTTTTTGCTGGCAGAGTTCTTTGGAAGTGGCGGCCAGGGCGCTGCCGGTGACCGGCAAGATCAGCCACAAGGAAACGGTTACAAGGCATCGGACAAGTGCGTTGACAGCCGTACTTACAAAACGGTGCGACATCGGCATGGTTTGGCTTTCCTAGTAGGGTAACCCGGAGAATCTCATGGTGGACTGTGAGACAATGCCCTGTCAAATTCTGACCTGCGGGCTACCAAAAGTCCGCAGGTCTCCGGTTAATCCCATCCCCCACTGAGGAGCCGCCATGATGCAGCGTGAACAAGCCCATATTCTCATTCAACAACTGGGTACCGCCGTCGGTATGCCCCTGATCCTGGACGACGCCGGCATGTGCCTGCTGGCCCTTGAAGACGATACGGTGATCAGCATTGGCTACGACATCACCCGCCAGCAGTTGGTACTGTTTGCGCCACTAGAGGCCGTTGAACCCACCGAGCGGGTGTTGCGCGCCATGTTGAGCGCGAATTTTCTCTGGCACAGCACAGAGGGCTCGACCTTGGCGCTCAATCCCGGCGGAAACGCGGCGGTGTTGCAACGGGCCTTGCCCGAAATCCTCGACGTGTCTGACCTACAGGCCAGCTTCACGGCGTTCGCCAGCCAAACGCAGGCGTGGAACCGCACCCTTGCGGCCCAGGAGACGGCCCTGGCCTCGCCATCCACCCTACCCGATCCGATGATGATGAGGGTCTAGGACATGACCATCTCCCTCACTGCGTTTCAACAGACAGCCAACATCAAGCCACAAGGCGAATTGCAGATCAACACCTCAGGTCAACAGCTGGAGAATCGCGGCACCGTTGGCAATACCCTGACACGATTTTTTCAATCAATCGGTGCCTTTTTTGGCTTGTGCCAAAAACCTCCCGCCGAGCAAGAACGCCAGGCAACGGCCTTGACCGCCTTTCGCGAGGCCTTGACGACCCGGTTCGGGGAGGACGTCACGCAACAGGTTGCCCAAGGCCTCTCCGGCCCCCTGACCGGGAGCAAGGTGAGCGAGACGATCACCCAGGCGCGGCGCCTGCTACAGGAAACTCGCTTTGCCAACGAAAAGACCGTGGCGAAGATGATGCCAGGTGAATATATCGAAACCCCGGTCATGAAGGATGTCTCGCTACGCAGCATGAATCACGCTGAAACTCGTATGGGTAAAGGAAAACTGTATGACAAGGTGCAGACCCAGGAAAAGGCCCTGGAAAACTTTACCCAATTGTGTACGGACGC
>JBAXSA010000220.1:0-5147 GCA_037130945.1 Pseudomonadota bacterium
CCAGCTCGACGAGTTCGCAGGTTTTTGCGTTGGGTTTTACCTTGACCTGAATCGTTTTCATCGGTGTTATCATCCTCGATAATCTGGCGCTGGCAAAAGAACTCTTGTCGTTTCCTTGAGTCCACCCGGTTTCCGATCCGTACTCCTTGAGCATGAACAGGCCATGAGCAATCCCATTCTACTGGGTCTGATGCCGCCCCTGACCGGGCTGGTCGAGATTTACGGCCCCGAGATTGTCTGGGCGGCCCGTATCGCTTGCGAAGAAATCAACGAGCGTGGCGGTATTCTGGGCCGTCCGCTGGAACTTATTATCGAGGATGATGGTAGCCTGCCGAACACCGCCGTGCCAGCCGCCGTGCGACTGGTCGATGACCGGGGCTGCGTCGCCATCATCGGCAATCTTCTGTCCAACTCACGCATTGCCGTTGCCGCGCAGGTGGCCGAGCCCAAACGGATTCCCTACCTCAATTTTTCGTTCTATGAAGGCAGCATTGCCGGCCGCTACTTTTTTCATTTTGCCGCCCTGCCCAATCAGCAGATCGACAAGATGATCCCCTATATGGCCCAGCACTTTGGCCTCAAGATGTTCTTCGCCGGCAACAACTACGAGTGGCCACGCGGGTCTATCGATGCCGCCAAACGCATCCTCACCCGCCTGGAAGGCGACAGGGTGGGTGAGGAATATCTGGACATCGGTGCCGGCCCGGCCGATATCGACCGCTTGCTCGACCAAGTGACCCGTTCCGGCGCGGATGTCTTTGTTCCCTATTTTGCCGGTAGCGACCAGATCAGCCTTCTGACGCGCTTTACCGAGAGGGGCTTAAAAAAACACATGGCCGTCGTCATGGGTCACTACGACGAAATGATGGTGAGCCGTCTGTCACCGCACGTCCGCGAGGGGTTTTTTTCCAGCAATACCTATTTTATGTCGCTGGATACGGCCGAGAATCAGCGCTACCTGGATCGCCTGGCTCGTCAGCCAGGCGTCACGGGAATTTGGCCGCACGGCAATGGTGTGCTGACGAATTTTGGCGAGGGAACCTACTTGTGCGTGCAGGCCTTTGCGCAAGCGGTGGAGGCGGCTGGAACCACAGATGCCGAGGCCCTCGTGGAGGCGCTGGAAAAGAGTCGCGTCACCGGGCCTCAAGGCGTTGTTGAAATGGATGCCGCGACGCATCACGCCACCGTCAACACCTATCTGTCACGCTGCAATCCGGAAGGCACCTTTGACATTGTCGAAAATTTCGGCCGGAATCCGCCCCGGATCCCCGAGCGCTATCTTCAGCAAACCCAAGCCGCGCAATGGCATGAATCCTCCACATCGCCCGAAGTCACGGCCAGACTGGCAGCGGAAGTCGGTGCGGCAAGACGTAAAATAGGCACGGCGCAGCAAATCCTTTCCGTCATGGATATGGTCATCCTCACCACGAATGCTTCGGGCATCATCATTGAGGCCAATCCCAGCGCTTGCCTGACGTTCGGCTACAGCGAGAAAGAATTGTCCGGCCTGCCGGTGCATCTGTTGCTGCCCCCCCACCAACGCCAGAGACACGCGGCGTTACTCCGGCAATTTGTCGAGGGAGAGGAAACCGAGCGCCGCATGTCGGGGCGCGGCGAGGTCACGGGCTATCGCAAGGACGGTAGTTTTTTTCCTGTCGAGGCGTCCATTGCCAAATTCCGCCATGGTGATGAGTGGCTGCTGGTGGTCACCCTGCGGGATATTAGCGAACGCAAGAAGGCCGAAGAGGAACTGACCCGGCGGGCCACCCACGACCCCCTGACCGGCTTGCCCAATCGCGCCCTGATTCGTGAGCGCCTTGCCACGGCCTTGCAGCGTTCTCGCAACCAGGGTTTGAGCCTGGCACTGCTGTTTATCGATCTCGATGGTTTTAAGCTCATCAATGACACGCATGGCCATGACGCAGGCGATCTGTTGCTCAAGACCGTGGCGACCCGATTAATGGCGCAGGTGCGCCCTGGCGACACGGTTTCGCGGCTGGCGGGGGACGAATTCGTCATTCTCTGCGAGCAACTGGAGCAGCCCGCCACGATGTCCGCGATGGCCGAGCGGATCAACGACGCGTTGCGTCAGCCATTCGATTTCAATGGGTTGCCGTTGTACGTCACTGCCAGCATTGGGGTCGCCATTGGGGCGGGCAGCACACATTCCCCCGATGACCTGTTACGCGCGGCGGATACGGCGATGTACGCCGTGAAGGAAAAAGGCCGGGACAGTTGGCAGTTTTTCAGCGAAAGGTTGCAGGAACAGGCCAAACAGCGCCTCACCATCACGAATGGTCTGAGAGGTGCGATTGGACGGCATGAGATGTCACTCCGTTTCCAGCCTATCGTTGCCGCCGAAACGGGCCGGATACTCGGGGCCGAGGCACTGCTGCGCTGGCGTGGCCCACAAGGCGATATTTCCCCTGCGGTGTTCATTCCGATTGCCGAGATGACGGGAGCCATCATCGAGCTGGGTGCTTGGGTTTTCCGTGAAGGTTGCCGGGCGCAAACTCTGTGGCAAGGCCGTTGGGGGGACAGAGCCCCCTATGTGTCCATCAACCTCTCAACACGCCAGTTGAGTGAGAACCGCCTGGCGGATGATTTTGCGGCGATCTTGCGTGAAACCCACGCCGATCCCGGGAAGATATTGCTGGAAATTACGGAAACGTCGCTGATGGCCGATGTCGAAACCAATCTACGCATCTTGCGCCGGTTGGCGGATCTTGGTCTGCGTGTGGCGGTAGACGATTTTGGCACCGGCTATTCGTCGCTGGCGCAACTGACACGACTCCCCGTCAGCGTATTAAAAATCGACAAGGCCTTTGTCGACGGTATCGAAAAAAACGAGGAGAGCCGCCTGGTGATTCGTGCCGTGATCGGGTTGGGACGTTCGCTGGGACTCAAGCTGATTGCCGAAGGCGTGGAAAATGCCGCCCAGCAGCGCCAGCTTTGCACCTATGGCTGCGATCTCATCCAGGGCTATTATTTTCACCGCCCGCTTGAGGAAAAAATCTTCGTCGAGACGGCGGAGCGGGAATTCCGGGACGAGTCGCCCGGCGGGGATGCTTCACGCCATTTCCTGATCTACGTCAGTCAGGCCAAACAGACGGTCTCCAGTGACGCACTGGAGGCGTTGCTGCAAAAGGCGCGTGCCTGCAATCGCGCTGTCGGCATTTCCGGCTGTCTTCTCTATCAGGATGGCTACTTCATGCAGATGCTGGAAGGTCAACGGGATGCCCTGTTTACCCTTCTGGACAAGATCAAGGCCGACCCGCGCCACCACAACCTGCACCTCGTCATCGAAGCCCCAGCCCGGGGCCGGGTTTTCCCGGACTGGGGCATGGTGCTGCGCGATCCACAGCATGGCCAGAACGACATCGACTTCACCACATGGCAACGTCGCAACTTCAATTTTCGCGATTTGAGCGAGGATGCGCGACTTTGCTATGCCTACATTACTGGCTACCAGGGTGCGGTTTAGGTCATTTGAATCACACCCTGTACGCCCATCACGAGGATCCATCATGAACGAGACCGATATTTATTGTGAACACAATCCCTCGCCGGCCAAACTGGAGGTTTTGGGAGTCTACGGCTGGCCCATCTGGAAGAAGGAGGTCTCGACCTTTCCGTGGCGTTATGACACACCGGAAACCTGCTATTTTCTTCGCGGCCGGGTCATAGTCACCCCCAGCCAGGGGATTCCCCAGGAATTTCGTCGCGGGGATCTGGTGACCTTCCCGGCCGGTCTTGCCTGTACCTGGGAGATCCTGGAGGCCGTGGAAAAGCACTATGACCTTGGCGATGCCTAAAAATTTTCCCGCAGATAGAGCAGGCCTTTCTTGAGGTTGCTACCCTGGATGCCAAAGGTGACACGGCTCACGGGGTCGCGATTGTAACTTCCGCCACACCAGTTACCGGAGAGATAGATATGATCCACGGAGGTTCCCGACGGGTAGCCAGGGCAATTCGCTGGCGAGCCGGTACTGCCCAAGTTGACGAATAGATCCACACTGCCGGTGACCGCTCCGCTGGGTTTTGTTACGGTCAAAGTGCCAGCACCCCGACTGATGGGATTCACCCGTATGTGGCTCGTGTCAAGGTTGGTGGCTGACAATCCGCCCTGATAATGGGCCAGGCTGAGATTGGATTCCGTGAAATGGGTCAGGCCGTCGTCCGGGTTTTTTATGAAGGTCTGGCCGTTCCAGTATTGCAACTCGTAGGGCAAGGTCAGGTCGAGTTTCTCTGAACCATAGGCATTACCCAGCCATAGTCGACCAAAGCGCTGCTGGGTCTTATTGTCCATGGATTGTCGTTCGCATGTGCTGTTGTCATCGGCATCCAGATTGAGCGCTGCAGTAGCCAGCGTAACACCCTCCGCGTCTTGGGGGGCAACACCCACATCGAGGGCTTCGTAGGGTCCCCAGGTGGCGTCGGGGGTGATAGTGGCCGGGCGGCTAAAAGTCAATGATGCGCTAACATTGGCGCGACCGTCCGTCCAGCTACCCGTAGGTGTGCCATTCACGGTTAGCCGGCTGGAGAGATCGGTCGTCTCGTTTTTTGCGCCGAGTCCCAGGCTAGAAGGGGTGCCCAGTCCCGTCGACAGCCAGTTGGCCGTATCCACTGCGAGCTTGGCATAACCATTGGCCGTGGCGTAGTTGGCGGTGACGCCGCCGTTGGCGTTTTTGGCGATCAGTGTAAACCCCAGGCTGAAGGGTTGATCCATGTAGCTATACCCCCCCAACGCGTCGATCCCCCCGTCAGTCAGATCAAAATGGTCGGGAATGAAGCGCCCCCAGCTACTGGCGTCCGAACTGCCGACGTTGCAGCCGTATTTTCCCGAGGTCTTGGTGTTGGCGGTGTTGCCGCTTAGGCAATCTCCACCGCTGATATCCGAGGCGTTGATGTCAGCGTAGGTATCGTCATAAACGGCATTCGCGGCAAGACTGACATAGCCCACCTCGCCATACTGAAACGCAGTGCCGCTGGCCTTGCCAGTACCGCTGCTGGCAGCGCTAAAACTGCCGGTGAGCAAGTGAAGCGTGGAGGGACTCAAGGGACTCAGGACGTCGCTCACCAGATCGGCATTCAGCTTGGGGGTGCCGTTGTAACCGACTGTGGCCGTATCGGCGGACAGGGTAAAA
>JBAXSA010000221.1:0-5124 GCA_037130945.1 Pseudomonadota bacterium
ACGGATTTACCCGGGACACCAAGTTGCGCGTGCCCGAAGTCGTGTGGCGGGGCAGCGAGGCCTGTGTCAAGGGTTATCTGCGCGGGTTGTTTCAGACCGACGGCACGGTCAATGTTTCGTCATCCAGGCAGACCTGCTCGATTCGTCTCACGTCGGTACATCGGCCTCTGCTGAAAGAGGTGCAAATGCTGCTGTCGAACTTCGGTGTCTTCTGTCGCATCTATGAGCGTAGGGAGGCGGCCAACCACCTGCTGCCCGATGGTCGTGGCGGGCATCGATCCTACGCATGTAAGACGCTGCACGAGATCATCATCGATGGCGAGTCGCGAGATGTCTTCATGCGCGAGATTGGCTTCCTGCTCGATGCCAAACGCCAGAAGTACGAGACCTGGGTCGCCGGCAAGTTGCTACGGAAGAGCCAGCGGTTCGCGGCGCGCGTGGCGGCCATCGAGCCCATTGGCCGCCAACCGGTCTTCGACACCACCCAACCCGACCATAATACGGTCATCTTCAATGGCCTGGTGACCGGGCAATGCGCTGAACAACCTCTTCCAGACTATGGTTGTTGCTGTCTGGGATCCATCGATCTCACGCGCTTTGTGCGTCATGCCTTTAGCCCCGACGCCCAGTTTGATCAGGCCGCCTTTGAGCCCGTGGTGACAAATGCGGTGCGCATGCTGGATAACGTCCTGGATATCACCTACTGGCCCTTGCCGCAACAACAACGAGAGGCTACGGCGAAACGCCGGGTGGGGCTTGGATTCACGGGTTTGGGGGATGCCCTGGCGATGTTGGGCATCCGCTATGATCATGAGGACGCCCGCCGGGTTGCCAGCCAGATCGCCCACCTGATGCGGGATGCCGCGTATCGGGCCTCGGTGGCGCTGGCCAGGGAAAAGGGCGCTTTTCCGCTGCTGGATGTCGAGCATTATCTGCAAAGCGGTTTCGCACGCCGATTGTCCGAGGAGATCCGGACCGCCATCCGAGAGTACGGCATTCGCAATAGCCACCTTTTGTCTATCGCCCCCACGGGGACGATTAGTTTGGCATTCGCGGACAACGCCTCCAACGGGATCGAACCGCCCTTCTCCTGGATCTATACCCGCAAAAAGCGCATGGCCGACGGGACTACCAGCAGTTACGAGGTCGAGGATCATGCCTTCCGGCTTTACAAGGCCTTAGGTGGGGATCCCAGTCATCTGCCGGATGCCTTTGTTACCGCGCTGGAGATCGCAGCCATCGATCACATGGCCATGCTCACGGCGGTACAGCCTTATATAGACACCTCCATCAGCAAGACCGTCAACGTGCCCGAACAGTATCCCTACGAGCGCTTTCAGGATCTCTACCTGGAGGCCTGGCGGGGCCATTTGAAGGGGCTGGCGACCTTCCGCCCCAACACCGTAACCGGTGCCGTGCTGTCCCTCAGCGAGACCCAGGGGCAGCCTCAGGACATCGACGACAGCGACCCGGATCGCCGGTTCAAGCTAGACAGCCTGCCTGCCCCGGCACTGGCGTCCCTGCGCTGGCAACGGCGTCCCCGGCTACCCGCCGGCAACCCGGCCTGGGCCTACACCGTCGACCATCCCCACGGCTATAGCTTCGCCGTGTTCATCGGCCAGACCTCGGAGGCTTCCAACCATCCCTTCGAGGTCTGGGTCAACGGTGCCGAACAGCCCCGGGGGATCGGGGCCTTGTGTAAGGCACTGTCGATGGACATGCGGTCGAACGACCGGGGCTGGCTCAAGGCCAAGCTCGAAAGTCTGTCGCGGGCGGCCAGCGATGACGCCTTCGACCTGCCGATGCCGCCGAGCGGCGAGCTGGTTCGGGTGCCCAGTCTGGTGGCGGGTTTCTCCCGCCTGATTCTGGCTCGCTGCGAGGCCCTGGGCACGTTTAAGGCCATCGGCGAGACCCCGATGCTGAATGCCCTGATGTCCGCCAAGGAGCCCAAGACCGGCACCGATGGCACCCTGTCCTGGACTGTGGATATCCATAACCCCGGCACCGGCGACGATTTTGTCATGGGTCTCAAGGAACTGGCACTGCCCAATGGTCAGCGGCGGCCTTACTCGGTGTGGCTGGCGGGCACCTATCCCCGCGTCCTCGATGGCTTGTGCAAGAGCCTGTCTTTTGACATGCGGGTGGTGGATCCGGCCTGGATCGGTGCCAAACTGCGTCAGCTCATCGATTTTCCGGAACCTCGCGGGGACTTCTTCGCCCGTCACCCGCGCAGCAAAAAGTCGATATCCTGGCCCAGCACCGTGAGTTACCTGGCGCGCCTCGTGCTGCATCGCTATGCCCAGTTGGAGATTCTGGATGAGGACGGTTACCCGATGGAGGACATGGGGCTGATGGAGGTTGTCGCTGCGGATAACGCCGTTCCGCTGCGCCGATCAGTGGGGGCCGCCGAGGTCATGCCTGGGCGGCGTTGCCTGGATTGCGGCAATTATTCGGTGATTCGCCGCGACGGTTGCGATTTTTGCACCGCCTGCGGGGCGACGGGGGGATGCGGTTAACGGACGCCCGGAGGAAAAAATAAAGAGCCGGGGCATTCTATCTGCCCCGGTTTCAGTGGCCCGCTGGCTTTGATGGTTTGATGGCTCGAACGTTCTATGCCATCGTATGCCAATATTGCCGTGCCACGAGTCTGCCATGCGATCTTCCGGTTATTTTAGATTCTTCCAAAAATTGCGGCTGAGGCCCTCGAGGTGGGGGGCTTGGTCTGTGTTCGCGGCGATTGGGCTGGGTGTTTCAGGCATGGGTTTGGCCGAGGACTGCCCCTTGTCGCTGGGTAGCGAACCCGCCCGTTGTCAGGGTCAGACCGAGTCCGTCACTCCTCTTCAAGACACCCCTGATCTGCCCCCGGCACCGGCTGCCCTGGTTCGGGATCCTGCCCGCATTGACCAAGACCTGCCTTGGGATTTTTGCGGTCCGGCCTCCTTGACTCAGAAAATGACTCAGAAAATGAGCCAGAAAACCCTGGCTTCTCCCGTGATCCCGCCCTCCACGCTGTCCTCTCTGGTAGCTGTCAGCGCCGAGGGTGCCTGGATCGACCGCCTGCACAACCTGTCCATTTTGCAAGGGGGGGTACAGGTTGATCGCGACACGCAGCACCTGGAAACCGACTGGCTGCGATATGACCGTAACCGGCAGATCGTGACAGCGGTTGGCAATCTTTACCTGCAAAAAGACGGGGGACGGATCCTCGGCGAACAGGGCGAGATTCGCATGGGTCTCGAACAGGGCACCTTCGACAATGCTGAATACCGGATGACCGGTGCCTTTAATGCCCGTGGTCACGCCAGTGTGATTCGCTCACTGGATCACGACCGTTCTCAATACGAGCAAATGACCTATACCACTTGCAGCCCCGGGGAAAACACCTGGCACCTTGACGCTCAAACCCTCGACATCAACCGGGCCACCGGTATCGGAGTGGCCCAGGGCGCGGTTTTTCGCCTCAAGGACATCCCCATCGCTTACCTGCCCTATATGAGCTTTCCCATTGACAACCGCCGCCTGTCCGGATTTTTAACCCCCACCTTTGGGCAATCCCAACGCACGGGACTGGATCTCACCGTCCCCTACTACTTCAATCTGGCCCCTCAACATGACGCCACCTTGGGCACCCGTGTGATGACTCGCCGGGGCGCGATGCTCAACGGGGAATATCGCTTTCTCACCGACGACGAAACCGGGCAATTCCGGGCTGATATAATGCCTTGGGATCGGGTTCGAGAAGATGCCCGTGGTGCCTTGTCAGTCCGCCAGTCTGGACAATTTGGCCCGCATTGGTCGAGTGAGGTGCATGCCGATTTTGTCTCTGATCGCGACTACCTGGATGATTTTGGACGCGATCTGACCGTCAGCAGTGCCCGGCAACTGGAACGGCGCGCCGATTTTACCTACCGTGCCGATAACCTTTATGTTCTCAGCCGGATGCAGGCGTTCCAGACCCTGGATCGGAGCATTGCCTATGACCAAAGGCCTTATCAACGGCTCCCGGAGCTGCTTCTCGGCACCTGGACCACGCTGGGTGGCCTGGGATTTCATCTGGATAGCGAATACGACAACTTCTACCAGGGCGAGGATCGGGTGCATGGTCAGCGGTTGTCCCTGGAGCCTTCTGTCAGCCTGCCCTTCCGCCGTCCCTGGGGATACCTCACCCCGGCCCTGAAACTCCGCTACAACACCTATTTGCTGGAAAATACCTTGCCGGGCCAGGTCAACAACCCGGATCTGACCCTGCCGACAGCGAGCCTGGACGGCGGGCTGTTTTTCGAGCGGGAAATCCAGTGGTGGGGGCAAGACAGTCTGCAAACCCTGGAACCGCGTCTCTATTACCTCTATACCCCTTACCAGCGCCAGAACCAGATTCCCGTGTTCGATGCCGCTGATTTTGATTTCAATTTCTACAATATCTTCCGGGACAACCGTTTTGCCGGACGGGATCGGATTGGCGACGCCAACCAGCTAACGCTGGCGGTCACCTCCCGCACCCTGGATCTGACCGGCGGCCAGGAATGGTTACGCGGAAGTCTCGGGCAGATTTTCTTTTTTGAGGATCGCAAGGTGCAAATGCCAGAGGTACTCCCGGCCTCCTACCGTTCCGCCACGGTCGCCGAGGGTTCGGTTCACCTGAACCGGGACTGGAGCCTGCGGGCCGGGGCACAATGGGTGCCCAGCCAGGACGGCAGTCAGCAAACCTCTCAAGACGCCGCCCAGGTTCACTATGAGACCCTGACGGGACGAATTTTCAATGCCGCTTACCGTTATCGAACCGGCGACGATCAAACCGGTTACAAGGATGTCGATCTGTCCTTTCGTTGGCCCGTGGGCGTCAAAACCTCCCTGGTCGGACGCTGGGATTACTCACTGCGGCATCAGGAGATCGTGGATACCTTCGCCGGTATCGAATACCGGGAGTGCTGCTGGCGGCTTCGGGCGCTGGTGCGCAATTATGTGAACGACAGCAACCACGGCGATACCAGCCTGATGTTGCAAATCGAATTTCCAGGCTTGGGCGGTCTCGGCGACGATATCGACAAATTCCTGGAAAAGGGCGTTTACGGTTACAAATCCTCTCACTAGAATCCAAATCCATGTCTATACCTTATCTTCAGC
>JBAXSA010000222.1:0-5117 GCA_037130945.1 Pseudomonadota bacterium
CCAGCCGCATCTCGTCGGCCCGTTTACCCACGCCCGAGAAAACCACCTGGGCCGGATCGCCTCCCGCAGCGATGACCCGCTCCAATTCGCCCCTAGAGACGATATCAAAGCCCGACCCCAGCCGGGCCAGCACATCCAGCACCGCCAGATTGGCATTGGCCTTGACGGCGTAGCACACCCGGTGCGGCAGTCCGGAAAGCGCCTCGTCAAAGGCTCTAAAATGGCGCTCCAGGGTGGCCCGGCAATACACATACAGAGGCGTGCCAAAACGCGCCGCCAGGGTGGTGAGCGGCACGTCCTCGGCGTGGAGTACCCCACTGCGATAGCCAAAGTGATCCATCTCAGCGGCCCTCAGTGGCCGGCGGTGCCAAAACCTCCCCGTCCGGTTCATCCGGCACCCATAAGGGGCCTTTGTGACCACAACCGGCCAAAGTGGCCAAACTGGCCAGAAGTATCAGGAGAAGGAGGCCCTGTGAGAGCGGGTGAGATGGCATGTGACAGTCTTCCTATTGACAAACAGGATTTAAGGTATCGCGTTAGTTTATCACCGCCTGGCCGGCCAGACGGTGTCGAACACAAAAGCGTTGGCGATCTGGTGAGTCCCCGCGCTAAGATAGACCATGGGGAGTTACCATCGGATGAAGAGTAGAGATGAAAATATTTGTTCAGCGCATCCCAGAAGATACCAGCGAACAGGCACTGACTCGCTTTGTGCTTGAGCCGTTTTCCAAGAGAAGCTTGTTCTCCTTTGGAGCCAAACCAGAGGTGTTGTCCTGTGAGATCATCCGGGTCACCGATCTCGATTCCAATCAGGTCGAGTACCATGGCATTCTACGAGTTAGCCCGGACGATGCTGCGGCCAAAGTGATCAAAAAACTGAATGGGCAACGCTTCAGAAACTGTGTACTTAAAATGCGGCAGTTCTTCGAGCGGGCACCTTCCGACAAACGCTGGCGGGAGATGACTCCGGAAGAATACCGGCAAATCGAAGACAAACGCCGCCCACGAGTGCTGGTGGAGAAGGTTCATCAAGTCAAGGCGACGGGACTCAGGCAATTTGCCCGCAGCCACGGCTGAATCCCACCCACCCGGCTTCGACGGCTGGCCGTCGTGCCCCCAATCTTCTCAGGATGCCTCGAATTCTATGATCTCCCCTGTCTCCGTCAGCTTTGAATTCTTCCCGCCCCGCACCCCGGAGGGGTTTGCCAAATTGCGGGAAACCCGCGCCCGGCTAGCCAGTGCCCATCCCCAATACCTGTCCGTGACCTCCGGGGCTGGCGGTTCGACCCGCGACCGCACCTTCGAGACCGTCGCCGATTGCCTGGCCGCAGGTTTTGAAACGGCTCCGCATCTGTCCTGCATCGGATCACAGCGGGAGGAGATCCGCGAGATACTGGATCGCTACCGGGGTCTGGGCGTGCGGCGGATTGTCGCCCTGCGCGGCGATATGCCGTCCGGCTCCGGCATGGGAGAACCGGGGGATTTCCGGCACGCCAGCGATCTGGTGAAATTTCTCCGGGCGGAATATGGCGGGCAGTTTCATATCGAGGTCGCGGCCTATCCCGAAGTTCATCCCCAAGCCCCGAATGCCCTGGCGGATCTGGAGAGTTTTCAGCATAAGGTGGCCTGTGGGGCGGATGGTGCCATCACCCAATATTTTTACAACGCCGATGCCTACTTTCAGTTTGTAGCCCAATGTCTGCAACGGGGGATATCCATCCCCATCGTGCCGGGCATCATGCCGATCACTCACTTTACCCAACTGGCGCGATTTTCCGACGCCTGCGGGGCGGAGATTCCACGCTGGCTGCGAAAGCGCATGGAAGCTCTGGGGGAGGATCTTCCGACTATCCGGGCACTCGGTCACGAGGTCGTACTGGCGCTGTGCCAGCGGCTGCTGGAGGGCGGCGCGCCCGGTTTGCACTTCTACACCATGAACCAGGCCGACCCCGTCATGAACCTTCTTGAGGGCCTGGGCATCCGCATTTGCCCTCACCCCAACCCCTCTCCCTGATGTATCATGTCAGCCTTTGGCTTTCTTGTTCCTGACCGGTTTTATCATGCTCAAACCTCTGTTTCGCAAGATTTTTGGTACTCGTAACGACCGCTTGATCAAGCGTCTTTCCAAGACCGTGGCACTCATCAACAGCTTTGAAGAGACGATCACGGCCTTGTCCGATCAGGCCTTGCGCGACAAAACCGAGGATTTTCGCAGCCGCCTGGCGGCGGGCACCCCGCTCGACGACCTCCTGCCAGAGGCCTTCGCAGTGGTTCGCGAGGCTAGCCAGCGGGCCCTCGGGATGCGTCACTTCGATGTTCAGATGATCGGCGGCCTGGTGCTGCATCAGGGCAAGATCGCCGAGATGCGCACTGGCGAGGGCAAAACCCTGGTGGCGACCCTCACGGTGTATCTCAACGCCTTGCCCGGCAAGGGCGTCTCGGTGGTCACCGTCAACGACTACCTGGCCCGCCGCGACGCCACCTGGATGGGGCGGATCTACCATTTCCTCGGCATGACGGTGGGCGTTATCAACTCCTCCGGCGGCATGGGCCCGGATAACGCCTCCTATCAATTCGACCCCGCCCATTCGGGCGGAGATGGCAGTGGCTACCGGCATCTGCGCCCGATCACCCGCCAGGAGGCCTATGCCTGTGACATCACCTATGGTACCAACAACGAATACGGTTTTGATTACCTGCGTGACAACATGGCCTTTAGCGCCGAGCAACGGGTGCAGCGGCGACCCTTCTATGCCATCGTCGACGAGGTGGATTCCATCCTCATCGACGAGGCCCGCACCCCCCTGATTATCTCGGGCCCTACCGATGACACCTCGGAGGTTTATCAGAAGGTCGATGCCCTGATCCCGCCCCTGACCCGGCAAGCCCCCTTTACCAACGAGGAGGGAAAACCTGATTTTGGTCCCGGCGACTATGCCATTGATGAAAAGGCCCGCCAGGTTTTTCTTAGCGAGGAAGGCCATGAACACATCGAAGAGGGTCTGACCCGGCTCGGCCTGCTGCCAGAAGGCGAAAGTCTGTACGACAGCGCCCACATCGTGCTGATGCACCACGTCAACGCCGCCTTGCGCGCCCATGCCATGTTTAGCCGCAATGTCGATTACATTGTCAAGGATCATCAGATCATCATCGTCGATGAATTCACCGGCCGCACCATGCCCGGACGGCGCTGGTCGGAGGGTCTGCACCAGGCGGTCGAAGCCAAGGAACGGGTGCCGATTCAAAACGAGAACCAGACGCTGGCCTCCATCACTTTTCAGAACTACTTCAGGCTCTATCCCAAACTGGCCGGCATGACCGGCACCGCCGACACCGAGGCCTATGAGTTTCAGCAGATTTATGGCCTTGAAGTGGTGGTCGTCCCCACCCATCGGCTCATGATTCGCAAGGATCACGGGGATCTCGTCTTTCTCACCCAGCGCGAGAAATACCAGGCAATTCTCGAAGACATCCAGGCGTGCGTGGAACGCCAGCAGCCGGTTCTGGTCGGCACGGCCTCCATCGAGACCTCCGAACTGGTGTCGGGAATCCTGCAAAAAGCCGGGGTGACCCACCAGGTACTCAATGCCAAACACCACGAGCGGGAAGCCGCCATCGTCGCCCAGGCCGGGCAGCCGGGGGCGGTCACCATCGCCACCAACATGGCCGGCCGTGGTACCGACATCGTACTCGGCGGCAACCTCGAGGCCGAGATCGACCAGACTCCGGAGGCCGGCCATTCGGTGCTACGCCTCGACTGGCAGACTCGCCATGATCGCGTCATTCAGGCCGGCGGACTGCACGTTATCGGCACCGAACGCCACGAATCGCGGCGCATCGACAACCAGCTGCGAGGCCGCTCCGGGCGTCAGGGCGATCCCGGCTCCAGCCGTTTTTATCTGTCGCTCGAAGACAGCCTAATGCGCATCTTCGCCTCCGAACGGGTGTCCGGGATGATGCAGAAGCTCGGCATGGAGGAGGGTGAGGCCATCGAACACCCCTGGGTGACCCGTGCCATCGAAAACGCCCAGCGCAAGGTCGAGGGGCGCAACTTCGACATCCGCAAGCAGCTGCTCGAATTTGATGACGTGGCCAACGACCAGCGCCGGGTGGTCTACCAACAACGCGACGAATTGATGGAAACCCAGGATGTTTCCCAGGCCATCGCCACCATGCGGGAAGACATTCTCACCCAGATCGCGGCGGCCCATATTGCCCCCGGCAGCCTTGAGGAACAGTGGAATGTCGTGGGTCTCGGCCAGGCGCTGGCCGAGCAATTTGGCGGCGACTGGCCGATCCGGGCCTGGCTCGACGAGGATCACGACCTTCACGAGGAAACCCTGCATCAGCGGCTGCTGACCCTGCTCAATCAGGCCTATGCCGCCAAGGAGCAGCTGGTGGGTGCCGAGGCGCTACGCCATTTTGAAAAGGCGGTCATGCTGCAAACCCTCGATGGCCACTGGAAGGAACACCTGGCCGCCATGGATTATCTGCGCCAAGGCATTCATCTCCGCGGCTATGCCCAGAAAAACCCCAAGCAGGAATATAAGCGCGAGGCCTTCGAGCTTTTCAGCCGTATGCTGGAGGCCATGCGGCAAGAGGTCGTCGGTCTTCTCTCCAAACTTCAGATACGTACCCCGGACGATGTGGCGGCCCTGGAACCCCAACCCAGCGCCCCGATGGATTTTGAATTCAAACACGAAGTTTTTCAGGGGTTTGAGGATCCAGACAAGCCGGCAACTGGCGATGAGCCGGGTGACGTGCCAGCGCAGCCGATTCACCCCACGCCCTACGTCCGCCACGATCCCAAGGTCGGTCGCAATCAGCCCTGTCCTTGCGGATCGGGCAAGAAATACAAGCATTGTCACGGCCAGTTGGATCAGGGTTCAGCATGAGTCTCCCTGATTCGGATTTTATGCCGGTTCCCGGCCTCCGTCTGGCGACGGCAGCGGCCGGTATTCGTTACCGCAACCGCGATGACCTGGTGGTGATGGCGATGCCCGAGGGGACTACGGCCGCTGCGGTCTTTACCCGCAATGCCTTTTGCGCCGCCCCAGTGAGTGTGGCCCGGGAGCATTTGCGGGCTGCGGCCCCGCGTTATCTGCTGATCAATGCCG
>JBAXSA010000223.1:0-5080 GCA_037130945.1 Pseudomonadota bacterium
ATAAACATTCATGGAATACAAAAAAAGTCAACAAGAAAAAACTTGAACATCGAGTATAATAGCGGCTTCCTCGCCATTCTCCGGGAGAAAGCCTGATGTCCGTACCCGTCCCCGATACCCGTGGGTCTTTTCTAACCTTGCTGTTCCGCTCGAAGGGCCTGATCCTGATGGCCGTGGCCGCTTTTTTGCTGGGCTCCAGTCTGTTTGTGGTCAGTCCCACGGAAATGGCCGGTGTGCGCCGTTTGGGCGTGGTGACCACCGAAAATCCCCTGGTGCCTGGGATCTATTTTAAGGTACCGCTGATCGATCAGGTGGATCATCTGCAAGTGTCCCTGGATATTTTGCAGATCCGGGATCTCATCATGTACACGGTGGACAACCAATGGTTGAAGATTTCCGTGGGGTTGAGCTACCGCATTCCACCCCGGGGGGTTTTTCGTCTGCTGTATGAGGTGGGACGAGCCGGCAGCTTCGGGATTCGCGAGAATATCGAACCGATTGTCGCTGACCGCTCGATGCGGATCTTCGCCCGGCGCAATACCATCAAGATCTCCGAGGAACGGGAAGCGATCGCCAACGAGATCCGGCAGGCGGTCGCCAGCCGTCTCGACGAGCTGTTCAAGATTGAGGTGGTGGATTTGCAGATCGCCAAGCTCGAATACAGTCCGATCTTCGTGGCCAGCGTGGAAGCAGCCGTCAAGGCCAAGAACGACGCCGTAGCCGCCGAAAACACCGTCAACCGGATCCGCTACGAGGCCGAGCAGGCGCGTGTCCGCGCCCACGGCGAGGCGGACGCGGCCGCGATTCAGGCCGATGGCCAAAAGCGCTCTCTGGTGATCCGCGCCCAGGGAGAGGCCGAGGCGACCCGGCTCCTGGGAGAAGCTCAGGCGTTTAGTCTGCGGGCACGCGGCGAGGCCGTGGCCAGTTATCCGCGGCTGGTGGATTTGGTCTCGGTGGATCGCTGGAACGGCGTTATGCCGCAAACCTTGATGACTGGGAGCCCCGTCACACCGATGATCAATCTCAATCCGGCAATGACCGCCGCGCCGTCAACCCGCCCGTAGGGTCGGATAGCACGACTTGTAGAGGCACCACCGGCATTGTATGGTAGCCCAGTCTTCCAGGTTGGGGAGCCGGAGGCTGCTGGCACCCAGACAGCGAGAGACGCTGAACCCCAACATCACCGTCCATGGAGTCAATTATGAAACCCTCGACCGCTTTTCGCCCTATCACCATCGCCGGTCTGCTCCTGACCGCCTGCTGTACCCATGCCGACCCGGGCATCAACCTCATGGAAACCGCCGTAACCTGTGGCGCTGACTGGCGGCCAGCAATTCCCCTGCCGGGGGAGGTGCGTCTCCGGGGGGTTGGCGAGGGTTATGGCCATTTCGTGGCGGTGGGGGATGGGGGTAGGATTCTGACTAGCCCGAACGGGATGAACTGGGCCCCGCGCGCTTCGGGGACGCTCAACGGACTGGCCGGCGTGGCCTGGAGCGGAGAACAGTTTGCCGCCGTGGGCGATGGGGGCACAATCCTGACGAGCCCGGATATCGTCACCTGGAAGGCGCGCACCTCGGGTACGACGGCAAATCTCTTGGCCGTGACCTGGGGCCGGGATCAGTTTGTCGCCGTGGGCTACCCCGGCACGATCCTGACGAGCCCGGACGGCGTGACCTGGACTACCCGTGCTTCGGAAACCTCGCTCCTCACGGGCGTGACCTGGGGTGGATGGGGTAGAAAACAGTTTGTCGCTGTCGGCTATCCCGGCGTGATTCTGACGAGCCCGGACGGCGTAGATTGGAAAGCGCATGCCTCGGGCACGACCCTCCATAGCGTCACCTGGGGAGGTAACCAGTTTGTCGCTGTGGGGTACGATGGCGCGATTCTGACCAGTCCGGACGGCACCGCCTGGACTGCGCAGGCCTCGGGAACGCCCCATGATCTCACCAGCGTGGCCTGGAATGGGCAGCAGTTCGTCGCCGTGGGAAACCCCGGCACCCTCCTGACGAGCCCGGACGGGATAAACTGGATCACGCGCGCCTCGGGAACTCCGAACGGACTCACTGGCGTGGCCTGGAATGGTAACCAGTTCCTCGCCGTCGGCGAGGTGGGTACGATCCTCACCAGTCCCTGCGGTTTTAACAGTGTGGCCTATGAGTATTTCAGCCCGAGCCTTGGCCATTATTTCCTCACCGCGTCTTTGGATGAGGTGGTCGTACTGGATCAGGAGGGTTCGGGGTGGGTTCGTAGCGGCCGGTCGTTCCGGGTTTCCTCGATACCCATGCCCGGATTGCTACCGGTCTGCCGGTTTTTCGGCACCGATGCCTATACGGTCAACGGGCAGCGCATCGGGCCGAACGCTTTCTTCTATACCGCAAGCCCCGAGGAATGCGAGTCCCTCAAGACGGGCTGGCAAGCCTTGGCAGCTGATGGCCAATACTACCCGGCCTGGACTTTTGAGAGCGTCGCCTTTTATGTCTCGCCGGTCACGCCGGAGGGCTGCGGCTGGGGCATGATGCCCATCTATCGGGCCTATAACGGGGGCCAGAACGGTGATCCCAATCACCGTTTCTCAGCTGACAAGTATCTTCTGGATATTGTCATGGACTGGATCGTCGAGGGCACCGCCTGGTGCGTGCAGCCATAGAGGATTTCACCTAGCCTCCCCCGCCGGGGGGAGGGAGATAGATCCGGGTTCGTCTCGGCGTCAGTTGCCCATAACCCGTGCGCCGGGCGGTTTGCAGAGTTTGCCAGGTATAGGCCTGGGCACGTTCTGCGGCGATCTCCAGAGAATCTCCCAAAGCCAATCGGGCCGCCAAGGCCGCAGCCAGGGTGCAGCCAGAGCCGTGATACTCGCCAGGCAAGCGCGGCCAGGCCCACTCCCGCACCAGCGTTTTTTCCTGGTAATACAAACGGTTGACGACCTGAGAGCCCCCCTCGTGGCCACCCGTTAGCAATACGGCTCGGCCACCCAGCGCCAGCAACGCCGTGGCGCTGCCGTCCAGCGTGAGCCGCCTGGCCTCCGGGCCATTGGGGGTCGAGACCCAGGCACGCGGGATGAGTTGTTCCCGGAACGTCTCGATCAGACCCTCGTCCGTGAGATCGGTGCCACCACCGGCTGCGAGGATGGGATCCACCACCAGGGGGATCTCCGGAAACTCATCCAAAATCGCCGCGACGGTTCGCGCCGTGGCCGTACAACCCATGAGTCCGAGCTTGATCGCCCCCACCCGGCAGTCGGCCAGGAGGCAGTTTGCCTGTTCCCGCAAATGCCTAGGCGGTTGCGGCAGAATCCGCCGAACATTGTGGCTGTCCTGAACCGTCAGACAGGTCACCAGTGTTACGGCA
Source organism: Pseudomonadota bacterium (assembly GCA_037130945.1). Taxonomy (GTDB): domain Bacteria; phylum Pseudomonadota; class Gammaproteobacteria; order Chromatiales; family Chromatiaceae; genus JBAXSA01. The sequence goes on from JBAXSA010000223.1 coordinate 3,349, forward strand.
TGTAACCCTTGGGCGGACACGGCCTCGATGTCCGCCCCCACGCCCGCCCCGCCACCCGGATCATGGCCACCCATGCACAATACAACGGGTTCGAGAGGAGGGAACATGGCGTGGTATCCTGTAGGCAAGATCCCTGGCTGGACCTGTCTTAAGTCATGACCGAAATAGTCGATTTTACCTCATTCGGACGGGTATTCTTATGAGCAGGTGGTTTATCGCAAGCTGCTGACCCTGATTGGCTGGCTGGGCTTGCTGGGGTTTCCTGGGGCAATTGATCAAAGGTTGGCTACATGACAAAGAAAGCGCTCATCACCGGCATCACGGGCCAAGACGGCTCCTACCTTGCCGAATTCCTACTGGACAAGGGCTACGAAATTCACGGCATCAAACGCCGGGCGTCGTCCTTCAACACTCAGCGGATCGATCATATCTACCAGGATCCCCATGTCGAACATCGGCGTTTTAATCTGCACTATGGCGATCTGACCGACTCGTCAAACCTGATCCGCATCGTCGAGCAGGTGAGACCGGACGAGATCTATAACCTGGGCGCACAGTCGCATGTAGCGGTTAGCTTCGAATCGCCGGAATACACGGCGGATGTCGATGCCATGGGAACCTTGCGGTTGCTGGAGGCCATCCGCTTTCTGGGGCTGGAAAAGAAAACACGCTTTTATCAGGCCTCCACTTCGGAACTCTTTGGTCTGGTGCAAGAGACACCCCAGCGGGAAACCACGCCCTTTTACCCACGTAGTCCCTACGCCGTGGCCAAGCTCTACGCCTACTGGATCACGGTCAACTATCGTGAGGCCTATGGGCTCTACGCCTGCAATGGCATCCTGTTTAACCACGAGAGTCCACGTCGGGGAGAAACCTTCGTCACCCGCAAGATTACCCGCGGCCTGGCCAATATGGCTCAGGGCTTGGAGTCTTGTCTCTTCATGGGCAATCTGAGCGCGCTTCGCGATTGGGGTCACGCCAAGGACTATGTTCGTATGCAATGGCTGATGTTGCAGCAGCAGCAACCCGAGGACTATGTGATTGCCACTGGCGTACAGTATTCGGTGCGCGATTTCATCCGCATGGCGGCGGCCGAACTGGGTCTGACGCTGCGTTTCGAAGGCACCGGCATCGACGAGAAGGGTCTGGTTGAGGGTATTGAGGGCGATAAGGCACCGGCGCTGAAGAGAGGCGACCAGGTTGTGGCGGTGGATCAGCGTTACTTCCGGCCATCCGAGGTGGAAAATCTTTTGGGCGACCCGGCCAAGGCAAAAAACCAGCTAGGCTGGGTGCCAGAGATGACGGTTCAGCAGATGTGCGCCGAAATGGTCGCAAACGATTTGCAAGACGCTAGGCGCCATGCACTGTTGAAACAGCACGGATTCGAGGTGCCAATGGCGCACGAGTCTTAGTCGGACACGGAAACAAAACGCAATGCCAGAGGAAAAATCATCGTGACGCGAATTTATGTAGCCGGCCACCGGGGCATGGCGGGGTCGGCCATCGTGCGGCGGCTGGAGGCCCAGGGGGGGTACGAGATTGTGACACGCACCCATACCCAACTGGATCTGACTCGTCAAGCCGAGGTCGAGGCATTTTTCGCCACCGAGACCCTCGATCAGGTGGTGCTGGCGGCCGGTAAGGTGGGGGGGATTCATGCCAACAACCGCTACCCGGCGACGTTCATTTACGAAAATCTGATGATGGAAGCCAACATCATCCAGGCCGCGCA
>JBAXSA010000224.1:0-5035 GCA_037130945.1 Pseudomonadota bacterium
ATTTTGCCCTACCGGGCGTGAAGGTACTGAATCCCTGGGAAATAGGGGTCAAAGGAAAGTGATGAATTACCCCAAGCGTCTGATCGAAGTCGATTTGCCTATCGCTCGGATTTCAAAACATGCGAGGCGTGAGAAGTCGATCCGTCATGGTCACATCTCGACCTTACATATCTGGTGGGCTAGAAGACCGCTGGCTGCCTGTCGGGCGGTGATCTGTGCCTCGCTTTGGCCTGATCCAGTGGACTTGTCCGCATGGATGGAGCGGGGAGAAGAAATCTCGGTAGGGGATGGCTCGGTCATCATCCGACCCAAGCGGTTTCTGGATACCGCACGGGAACGCATGACGGCTTGGGCAAAACAGCATCTTGGGAAGGTTAGCCAGGAATCCTATTCCCGATTCATTGCCATCCAGAAAGGGACGGAAACGCTTGATGATCCGTTTGCTCTTCAGCGGGTGTTGCTTGATTTCATCGCGGATTTCGCTAACTGGGACAACTCCACGGACAAGGATTACCTGGAAACCGCCCGTGCCTTGACCCAATCCGCTCATGAAGCCTTGGGCGGGGAACCCGATACCCGTCCTCTGGTGGTTGATCCGTTCGCAGGGGGAGGATCGATTCCACTGGAAGCCTTGCGGGTCGGGGCGGATGCCTTTGCCTCTGACCTCAATCCAGTGGCGGTGCTGCTCAACAAGGTGGTGCTGGAATACATCCCCAAATACGGTCAGCGTCTTGCTGATGAAGTCCGCAAGTGGGGAGCATGGATCAAGCAGGAAGCGGAAAAGGAACTGGCAGAGTTCTATCCCAAAGACCCCGATGGAGCCACTCCGATTGCTTATCTATGGGCAAGAACAATCCAGTGTGAAGGGCCGGGCTGTGGGGCAGAAGTGCCGTTGATGCGGTCGCTTTGGTTGGCCAAGAAGGAAAAACGCTCAGTCGCTCTACGGATTATCCCTAACCCGGAACAGAGGCGAGTGGACTTTGAGATCATCAAGGATGCCAAGGCTAATGACGTGGGGGAAGGAACGGTGCGGCGTGGGTCAGCTACTTGCCCTTGCTGTGGATACACCACCCCTGTTGCATCCGTCCGTGTGCAATTAAAGGCCCGTAAGGGCGGGGCGCATGATGCGCGGTTGTTTGTGGTGGTCACTACTCATGCCCATGAACAGGGCCGATTCTACAGGCTTCCCACGGATGCGGATCTCAACGCTGTTCGTGCGGCGGTGACAGAACTGGAAAAACGCAAGGCGGCTTGGACGGGCGAACTCTCGCTTGTTCCTGAAGAACTGACACCACGCGGTGGAGGCAGTGGTGCAGGTCGTGCATTTTCCCAGCGTAATTACGGGATGGAGCAGTTTTGCGACCTGTTCACTCCGCGCCAACTGTTGTCACTGACGACGCTGGGCCGCTACGTCCGCGAAGCGGGGCAGCGTTTGGTCAAGGAGCATGATGCGGGGTTGGCGGAGGCGGTGCAGACAGGATTGGCACTATTGATTGGCAAACAAGGTGATCTCGGCAATTCACTTTGTCGTTGGGAACAAAATGCAGAATGTCCACGCCAGCTTTTTGGTCGTCAAGCGATACCCATTGTTTGGGACTTTGCCGAAGGCGTGGTAACTGGCGATTCGAGTGGGGCGTGGAACATTCAGATCGCTAACCAGAGTAATGCGCTTGCATCCGTCGGAAGCGCTTGGGATATTGGGACTGTGAGTGCGGCCGATGCTGCCAACCACCCTCTGCCAGACAACGCAGTAAAGATGTTGTTCACTGACCCACCTTACTACGACGCAGTGCCCTACGCTGATCTATCCGATTTTTTCCATGTTTGGCTAAAGCGTGGCCTGCCGGGTTATACCAATGATGAACTGACACCCAAGGCCAATGAGTGCATCGTGGACGAGGTAAAAGGCAAGGACAAAGCTTACTTTGAGCGCACTATGGGCCAAGCGTTAGCAGAGGGACAGCGTTTTGTTTCTCCTGAAGGTATCGGAGTCGTTGTATTTGCCCATAAGTCAACGAGTGGGTGGGAGGCCCAGCTTCAAGCGATGATAAATGCGGGATGGATCGTGACTGGTTCCTGGCCAGTCGACACCGAATGTGGTTCGCGTCTCCGTGCAATGAATTCCGCTGCGCTCGCTTCCTCCGTACATATCATCGTCCGCCCTCGCGAAAATCCCGACGGTAGCTTGCGTACCAACGACATCGGTGACTGGCGCGATGTCCTCACCGAACTCCCTCAGCGCATCCATTCATGGATGCCACGCCTTGCAGAAGAAGGCGTTGTTGGCGCTGACGCCATCTTTGCCTGTCTCGGGCCTGCCCTAGAAGTATTCAGCCGCTACAGCCGCGTGGAAAAGTCCAGCGGAGAAGCGGTTACCCTCGGTGAATACCTCGAACACGTTTGGGCTGCTGTTTCCAAGGAAGCCCTCTCGATGATCTTCAAAGACCCTGATACGGCTAGCTTGGAACCGGACGCCAGGCTCACCGCCATGTGGCTTTGGACTTTGGGATCAGGTAACAGCAACACCAAAGCTAATGACTCGGGAGATTCAGAAGAGGAAGACCCGGATGACGAATCAGACAAAACGGCGAAGGTAAGCGGATTTATCCTGGAGTTTGATGCCGCCCGCAAGATCGCCCAGGGGCTTGGAGTGCATCTTGAAAAAGCCACCTCGGTGGTGGAAGTGACAGGGAGTACCGCCAAGCTGCTGTCGGTGGCTGAACGGGTGAAGCATCTCTTTGGCAAGGATGCCGAGGGTACCGTGGCAGGTAAAACTCCACGCAAGAAGAAGCCACCTGCCCAACAATCTCTTTTTGCAGAACTGGAAGCCGCTGAATCCTCTACAAAGGCTGAACTGGGAGAAGTTAAGGGGCCAAAGCCTGGAATCACGGTCTTGGATCGTCTCCATCAAGCAATGATCTTGTTTGCTGCTGGACGAGGTGAAGCACTGAAACGATTCCTGGTGGAGGAAGGCATCGGCAACGATGCCCGATTCTGGAAGCTCGCTCAATCGCTCACGGCCCTTTATCCGGGGGGAAGTGATGAAAAACGCTGGGTTGATGGTGTACTGGCCCGTAAGAAGGGACTTGGGTTTTAACGAAGTGAAAATCCCATGCTGAAAAGAATCCGGATATCCAACTACAAATCGCTCAAAGATGTCGAAGTGGAACTACCCTCGCTTGCGGTGTTGATGGGTCCTAACGCCGTTGGCAAGAGCAACTTCCTCGATGCCTTGCAGTTACTTTCAAAGCTGGCGACCTGCAAGACCCTAAAGGAAGCCTTCAACCCGCCTTATCGAGGCAAGCCCCTGGAATCCTTTTCATTCGGGATCGGTGGTTTCAAGGAACTGCTAGCCGCCGAGAGCCTGCGCTTCGCCATTGAAGTCGATGTAGAACTGTCATCCACGGTCATGGAAACCATCAACCGTCAGATTCGTGAGATGAAACGGAATAGCCCAGACCCAGAGGAATCAGCGGAAGGTGAAGATAATCCAGCTAGAAAACTCTCCACCGTTCGGGAACGGTATCTCCGTTATCGGATGGAGATAGAAATTCTTCCTCATTCCGGCTTTCTACGGGTCGTTGACGAATACCTAGCCGCACTCAACACCAAGGGACAACCCAACCAGAACCGAAAACCGTTTTTATCGCGAGTTGATAACCGGTTGCACCTGCGCATGGAGGGGCAAGCTCACCCCATCTACTATGAACGCTATCTTGATCACAGCATTCTGTCGCTCCCTCATTACCCGCCGCATTATCCGCATTTGGTCGCGATGCGCCGGGAGCTGGAAAGTTGGTTTTTCTACTACTTTGAACCCCGTGAGCGTATGCGTGCCACTAATCCCGTCAAGGAGGTCAGGCATATTGGCATGATGGGCGAGGAACTGGCTGCATTCCTCAACACCCTGAAGGTTCTGGATCAAAGGCAATTCAAAGCCGTCGAAAAGGCGCTCACAACGCTGATGCCGAGCATTGAGGGCATTGAAATGGAAGTCAATGAACTTGGCGAGGTTGAACTGCGTTTACGCGAGGAAGGGATTCCCATTCCAGCCCGGATTCTTTCCGAAGGCACTCTCCGCCTGCTTGGGCTTCTGGCCCTGTCTGGAGCGAAGGAAGCTCCGGCCCTGATAGGTTTCGAGGAACCCGAGAACGGCATTCATCCACGCCGCATCCAGTTAATCGCGGACCTGCTAAAAACCCGTGCTTCCTTTGGTGAAACCCAGTACATCGTGACCACGCACTCACCGCTTTTGCCCGACCTGATACCCGATGAATCCCTGTTCATCTTCAGGAAAAGACAGGGTGTGACTTCCATCCAACCATTCACATCCTGGGGTGCCCTGGCTCGAAGTCATACCATTGAACAAGCATTATCAGATGGTGAGGAACTGACCACTTCCGAACGGTTATTGCGGGGCGATTTTGATGCCTGAAATCGCTCTATTTGTCGAGGATCATGCCCATTATCTGTTTCTTAAAGCACTGATTCACAGATTGAGCGTGGAGTATCAACAGGAAGTAAACCTTGACTGGCGAAATGCTCGACGGGGGCATGGGATGGTCATCAAGGAACTTCATCAGTACCTTCGTGATCTGCGACGGGGACGCAACAGTTTTCCAGACAGGCTTATCGTGGCTACCGATGCCAACTGCCAAGGGCTGATGAATCGTCTGCGTGAAATCACCGACATTACCCAATCTGTTGGAATTCCAACCATCTGCGCCGTGCCCGATCCACACATTGAACGTTGGTTGCTGCTGGATTCATCGGCATTCAAGCAGGTCTTTGGCAAAGGCTGCGACATGCCTGATAAAAAATGCGAACGAGGACGCTACAAGAGAAAGCTGGTAGATGCCATTCGCGCTTCGGGTATTGATCCAAATTTAGGAGGCATTGAGTTTACTGATGATATTGTTAACGCCATGGATCTGGATTCATCGGCCAATGTTGATGCTTCTTTTCAAAGACTGCTGGATGAGCTTCGGGCCATGTTCCGGGAATGGCAACGAAAAGGGTGAGATCGAGGAAAACC
>JBAXSA010000225.1:0-5012 GCA_037130945.1 Pseudomonadota bacterium
AGGCCGAGTGTCTTGGCGGTTTGAAGGTTGATGATAAATTCAAACCTAATCGGCTGCTCGACAGGCAATTCGGAAGGTTTGGCCCCCTTAAAAATCTTGTCGATAAAGACTGCGGCCTGGCGGTACATCGCTTGGCGGTCGGGGCCGTAATTCATCAGACCGCCGGCGGCAGCCTGTGTGCCGGAACCGAAGATGTTTGGCAGCTTGTTCTTTAGGGCAAAGTCGGCAATCGTCTTTTGGCTATTACGAAACATCGCATCGTCACGAACCAGCAGGCCATCCGCTCGTGTCTCGCGAACAACCGCAGTCAGCGCGACGGGTATTTCTTCTGCGCTACCGACCCAAACGGGTTCGAGTTCCAACCCCAACGTGTGCACCGCACTGGCAAGGGGATCAAACTGGTGGAGTGGATTATTCCGGTTCAAGAGCACAGCGACGCACGTGAGACGAGGCACTGTCTCCTTGAGAATTTCGAGACGCTTTAAGTCCAGTTCCGTTTGAATGGAGGACGATCCCGTAATGTTGCCTCCCGGTTTCGCAAGGCTCGCCACCACGCCGGTCGCGACAGGATCGCCGATTTGAGCCATGACAATCGGGATACTACTCGTCGCCTGTTTCGCGGCCAACGTTGATGGCGTACCTTCCGTGACGATCAAATCGACCTTGAGGTGAATAAGCTCGTCCACAAGGACGGGCAGGCGCCCGTAAACCCCATCTGCATACCGATATTCGAATGCTACATTCCGCGACTCCACGTAGCCGTGATCCCGCAGACCTTGTCTCAACTCGGACAAGAGGCTCTCAAAAGACGATGCCGACCCGCCGCCCAGGAAGCCGATGCGCCAGACTTTTCCTTGCTGTTGGGCGAAGGCACTCAAGGGCGATGCAAGCACGGCTGCAGCAAGCGTGATGATCAATTTGCGTCGATTGTTCATTATTCTCTTTCCTATCTCGTTCTACGTTACTATCATTCTGGCGCCTGTACGGCTGCACGCAGGTGTTTGAGTGCGCCGACGAAGTCGAAATCCCGCAGGCCGGTTTCGATCAGCCGCCAGTGCGTGGGCAGCGTGGCTATGAATAACTCAGCGTGGTTTTCCCAGAGGTCAATGGCATCGGGATTGTCTTCGGCCATCAGCCGGTTCAAATTCTCCAGCAGGGGTTTTAACTTTGCGGCATCCTCGCTCGTCGCCGCGACCACAGGCGGCTCTGGCTTGTCCCCGTGGGTTTCGAGTAGGGCGGTCCTCGGCATCACTTGCTCGTCAATGGCCTGCAATACCTGTCTCAGGGCCTCGTCCAGTTCGTCAAGTTGCCGGGTGATGTCCGGTATCTGATGCGGATCGGCCTTCTCGAGTTGTGCTTCGATCCTGGCGGTGCAATTTCCCAGCAACATCGCCCCGATGGTCGCGGAGAGCCCCCTGAAGGTATGCAGACAACGCAAGGCATCCTTTCGTTCGTCCTGTGCCAGATGAGATCTCGCCTCAACCAAAAAACCAGGGGCATCACGGCGAAATGACCCCGCGAAGCTGTCGTAAAATTTCTGATTCCCATCCATGCGGGCCACGGCTCCGGGGATGTCGAGTAAAACTGGCGGCAGCTCGATCCGTGCTGGCAGAGGGGACTGATGCTCAACGCCACCCTTGACATGCCGCAGCAGGGTTTCAATCAGCGAGTCTACATCGATGGGCTTGGCCACATGATCGTTCATGCCCGCGGCAAGACAGGCCTGCTTGTCGGACAACCTGGCATTGGCGGTCATGGCGATAATGGGCGTTGACTGCATCCGCTCGACCGCACGGATGCGTTGTGCGGCTTCCAGACCGTCCATGTCGGGCATTTGCATATCCATCAAAATAGCGTCGAACGGGGGGTGTGCACCCAACGCCTGTTCCACGCCGGCCAACCCGCCACCCGCAACTTCCACCAGCGCGCCATGGCTGCCCAGCAATTCCTGGGCAACCTGCTGATTGAGCAGGTTGTCCTCGACCACCAGCAGTTTCAGGCCGGTCAGGCGATCGGTGCCCTGTCTCTCTTGCCGCCGGCTTGACTGGCCCGAGCGATTGGCGTTTGCTTGTACGACCGCGTCGTGGAGCGTTGAGGCGGTGATCGGCTTGATCAGGTAGCCGTCGAAAGGTTCGCTTTCGAGTTTGGCTTTTTCTGTGAGTACTTCACGACCGTGTGCGGTAACCATAATCACCAATGGTGTCTGGCTGCCGGGATGAAGGGTCTTGATTTGCTTTGCGGCATCAAAGCCATCGATCCCGGGCATTTTCCAGTCCATCAGAATGAGCTGGAAGTGATCTGCGTCAACGCGGGACAGCCTTGTCACGGCGTCTTCGCCATTGGACATGCACTCGCTTTCCCAACCCATGGATTCCGTCATGCCATGCAAAATCTCCCGAGCCATTGCGTTGTCATCGACAATCATCACGCGCATCTTCCGGTTCGATGGCGACGCTGACGGGGCCGCTACCTCGACAGTCGGCGCAACCGTTAAGGCTGCGGTAAAAAAGAAGCGACTGCCTTTGCCGATTTCGCTGGTGACTTGCAACTCGCCACCCATCAACGCAACCATACTTTTACTGATGGCCAACCCCAGACCCGTTCCGCCAAAACGCCGGGTAGTGGAAGACTCCGCTTGAGTGAAACCCTGAAAAATATAGCCGAGCTTATCTGCGGAGATGCCGATTCCGGAGTCTTTTACGGCAAACTCGATCTGCGCCTTGCCGGCATCCAGGTCGATGAGGCGGACGCTGACAACCACTTCGCCATTCTCGGTGAATTTGACCGCGTTGCTGATCAAGTTAAGCAGCACCTGCTTCAGTCGCATGCCATCCCCGATCAGCGCGGCGGGAACCTGTGGGTCGATGTCAAACAGCACTTCAATGGTCTTGGCGCTGATACTGGTCGATACGATGACGGACAGTTCGCGCATCATGTCGCCCAAGGAAAAATGGTAGACATCCAACTCCATTTTTCCTGCTTCAACTTTTGAATAATCAAGGATGTCATTAATGATGCCCAGCAGGGACTGAGTCGCCGTCAGTGCCTTGTGGGCATAGTCGAACTGCCGTGCGGTCAGCTCGGTATGCTCCAGCAGGTTGAGCATGCCGAGAATTCCGTTCATCGGCGTGCGGATTTCATGAGACATGTTGGCGAGAAATTCACTCTTGAGCTGGTTGGCGGCTTCGGCGGCGGCACGGGCCTCTCTGACTTCCGTGAACAGACGTGCATTCTGAATCGCGATGGCGGCTTGGTCGGCAAAGGTCTTGAGCAGGTCGCGCTGGCGGTTCGGTGTTTCACCGGGGTCGGGCCAGGCGATCACGATAGCGCCGATTGCCGCGCCATCCTTGAGCATGGGTGCGCCGATAATGCGACGCCATGAGCCCAGCTTTGCGGTCATAGGATCGTATTCAGGGTCGGCGTGGGTGTCTTCCTCAACCAGTACGGCCCCGGACAGGATCACCCGTCCGCACGCCATCTCGCGGTGCGGGGGTGCCGGGTATTGACGACTCGCCTCTGCGATCGCGGCCTCTGACCAGCCCTGGGTGGCAACCAGGTGCACGAAGTTGCCGTCGTACAGGAACACAGCGGCGATGGGGGCGCTGAACAAGCGCATCGCGCTGTTCATGATCGCATCAAAAACCGGATTCACGTCGGTTTGCGACTCGTTGATCACTCGCAATACCTCACTAATGGCAGTCTGGTACTCCAGAGATTCAGTCACCTCGGCGGTGCGCGCGTCCACCTTGCGTTCCAGCCCGGCGTAGGACTCGCCGAGTAGCGCTGTCATGCGGTTGAACTGATCCGCCAGTCCTTCCAGTTCGTCGCCAGTTCTGATCACAATCTGCTGGCTCAGGTCCCCCGCGCCGATGCGCCGCGCACCATAGTCGAGTGTACGAATCGGGCGCACCATGTTGCGCGCCAATGCTAATGCAGCCACGGCCGAGAACACCAGGCCCGCCAGCAACAACAGTCCGGTGTGCAGTAACGACGTGTTGAGCTTGGCAAACACCTCGGACACCGGTTGTTCGACGAACACTCTCCAGTCCAGCAGCTCGATCGGCGCCACCGAGGTGAGCACCGCCACACCGGCCAGGTCGACCGACTCCATGGCGGGGGAATTCGCATCGTACTCGCCGGTCGCCACCATGACGTGTGGCAGTGCCGCCATGTTCGTCTTGCGTAATACCAGGCCAATGTCCGGGTCGGCCACCAGCAGACCGGCGCCGTCTACCACATAAGCCTTTCCCTTGTCGCCGATCTTGATGCGCGAGACCACGTCCCAGATGAACTTGAGGTTCACTTCGAACACCGTCACCGAACTGCCCGACCCGCCGGAGCGTGTAGCGATCGTCATGTAGGGCTCGGTCTCCTTGCGAAAATACACCGGGCCATACCAGGGCTGGCCGCGTTTTGCGTTCAGGAAAGCCGGATCCTGCGAGCGATCCTTGACCGAGGACACCACATCCATGCCCAAGCGCGACACGGCAATCTGTTCCTTGCCAGCGCCGTCGATCTGCAAGATATCGGTCACCTCGGGGGATTGGCGCAGCAGCTTCAAAAACTCGATGCGCCGCAGATTCACGTCAGTGGCGTCGATTTGCGGTAAGGAGACATAGGCCAGTTGCCGCGAAATCTGGCGGATGTATTGCTCGATGCGCGAGGCGGCGCCGATCGCCTTTTCGTGCTGCAAGCTGGCCAGGGCGGCACGATGCTCCTGGTAAGAGAAATACAGGCCAATGCCGCCAGATGCCAGCAGCGCCACGCTGACCAAAGAGATGATCAAAAGCAGGTATTTGCGAAACAGGCGGCCTCGCAGTAGACCAGGCCTGGTGGCAGCCGGCGGGTCAGTCAGCGGGGCGACTGCCATTGCTTTCGTTCTCCCGATGCAGTGGAAGGATTGCGGCTCTAATCAATCACATTGTCGGCGCGCAACAAGATGGATTGTGGAATGGTAAGGCCGAGTGTCTTGGCGGTTTGAAGGTTGATGATAAATTCAAACCTAATCGGCT
>JBAXSA010000226.1:0-4973 GCA_037130945.1 Pseudomonadota bacterium
GCGAACGCCTGCGAGAGGTAATGGATTACCACAATTTTGTCCTTGAACACTTTTTCAAGGATTCTCCCCTGGAGGTTCCGGCGGTTCTGGAAGAGGCCCTGGCACAGGCAGAGTGGCTGCGTCCCCTGGCTGTTGATGTGCCCGGTGAGCTGTATCAGTTGCGTAGGGCCGGAAAAAATGTCCTGTTTGAAGGTGCCCAGGGCAGTTTGCTGGACATCGATCATGGCACCTATCCCTTTGTCACCTCGTCCAATACCACCGCCGGTGGGGCGGCCGCGGGTTCTGGCGTTGGGCCGATGTTTTTTGATGGGGTGCTTGGGATTGTCAAGGCTTACACGACGCGGGTGGGTGGCGGCCCCTTTCCCACGGAACTGTTTGACGCCGACGGGGATCATCTCGGTCGCCGTGGCCACGAATTTGGTGCCACGACCGGGCGCAAGCGCCGCTGTGGCTGGCTGGATATTGTGGCGTTGCGCCGCGCCATGCAAATCAACAGCATCACCAGTCTGTGTATCACCAAGTTGGATGTGCTGGATGGACTTGAACGCATTTCCTTGTGCGTGGGCTACCGTCTGGATGACCAGGAAATCAATAATCCGCCAGTGGGTGCCGAGCGCCTGACCCGCTGTCAGCCCATTTACGACGAGATGCCGGGCTGGCCGCAGTCTTGTGCCGGGGTGACGGACTACGCGGCACTGCCCCCCAATGCTCGGCACTATCTGGAACGGATCGAGGTCTTGCTCGGGGTGCCCATCGACATTATATCCACGGGCCCGGATCGGGCGCAAACCCTGATGCGTCGCCATCCCTTTGATTAATAAATATTAAAAAATATTTTATATTTTGCAGACCGCACAGGGGAGAATAAAAATGGAAGGCATCAGCGACATCAAGATCGTAGGCGTAGATGAAAAAAAACCGCCGCGGGTCAGGAAAGAACCCTATATCGATATCGCCTTCAAGCTCTCCCACAAGGCCCCAGCGGATTGGTGTGACGACTTCAACAACCTCATGCGCAAGCACAAGATCATCGGGGAACTCAACAAGGCCGAAGGGCTTTATATCGAAACCTGGGTCAGAGCCATGGAGGATATTGCCCCGCATCTGGAAAAGCTCCAGGCAACGGTTGGGGAATGTACTCAGAACTATCTTGCCAAGATCCTGCAACGGCAACAGAGCGCGCTGGGCGATACCGACAGTTTGCGCGAGGCCGGCGGCGAGCAGGGACGGCTAAACCAGATTATCGCCGGACTCAATTTTGACTTCGATAAAGGCGGCTCATCTCCGTCATGATCCCGCTCGGTGTCGACGCCCCTCCCGACATCCCCCGATTCATCCGCGAACTAGATCGCTTCGTCCCGCTCCACAGCCTGTTATTCCTCCATGGCAACGTCCTCGATTGGGTCGCCTATCCGGTGCGCGATGCCGAAGGCCGGATTCACTGGACTGAGGGCGATCTGCCGGGTTTTTTACGCCGTTATCTGTTGGGATTGGGGTACGAGATCGTTGGCGAACTGGATCCCCTGGAGGGATTGACATTCGCTGCCGAGCCCATGTGCAAGCGTTTTGAACGGATCCTTCAGGGACAACCCCCGGAGCCCCTGCCCGCCGGGCCGGGCCGTCCGCCCCCACCCGCGCCGCCGCCCTCTGGGCCTCCTCCCGACCTCGATCCGCTGGTGCGGGATCTGGCGCGAGTGCTGGCCAACCGCGAAGTGCCGGCGGCCTTTGTTCTGCCCTTCGCCTCGCGGCTCACGAGTGCCCCGGATCGCCTCAGCCGCGCCGAGCAGATCCTGTTTACGCGGCTTCTCAAGGCCTCGCTGGGTGCCCGCGAGGTCATTCGGCAGACAGGCGGCCGCTGGAGCAATCTGCTGATCCTGCTGGTCGACAAACCCAGCGATGTCCCGGCTTTTTTGACCCTGGGAAATCCCCGTGCCCGTTCGATCTTTGTCGAACGTCCCGGCACCCCGGATCGCATTCGCTTTCTCAAAACCCAGTATCCGGCCTTCCATCGCCAGGGTTTAGCCATCACCCCGGAACTACCAGGTTTATTTGCCGCCCTGACGGAAGGCCTGACTCACCGCGAGTTGCTGGGCCTGGTCGCCTTGTCGCGCCGGGAACAACTCCCGGTCGAACAGATCCGCAAACTCTGTGAACGCTTCAAATATGGCGTCACGGAAAGCGAATGGGATCGCCTGGATCCGGTGCGTCTCGCCCACGCCAGTACCTTGATTGGTGCCCGCATCAAGGGCCAGGAGGCGGCGGTGGCCCACCTATTGGCGATCATCAAGCGTGCCGCCACCGGACTCAGTGCGGGCCACGGCGCGGGAACCCAGCGGCCGCGTGGTGTTTTGTTTTTTGCAGGTCCCACCGGGGTTGGCAAAACCGAACTGGCCAAGGCACTGGCCGAACTCCTGTTTGGGCGCGAGGATCGGCTGGTGCGTTTTGATATGAGCGAATACGCCGCCGCTCACGCCGACCAGAAATTGCTGGGTGCCCCGCCCGGTTACGTCGGCTACGAGGAAGGCGGACGGCTCACCAACGCCATCAAGGAACAGCCTTTTTCTGTCCTGTTGTTCGACGAGATCGAGAAAGCACATCCCGGCATCTTCGATAAATTTTTACAGATTCTCGACGATGGCCGCCTGACGGATGGTCGTGGCGAGACCGTGTATTTTTCGGAATCGATTGTCATCTTCACCAGCAACCTCGGCACCGTGGGCGGTGCCGAGGGCGAACGGCGTGCCCTGGTGACGCCCGCGATGCCCTACGCCGAGGTGCGCGCCACCATCCTCGAAGCCCTGCGCCAGCATTTCAACCTGACCCTGGGCCGGCCGGAGATCTTCAACCGCTTTGGCGACAACTTCGTGGTCTTCGATTTTATTCGCCCACCGATGGATGAACAGATCCTCGACAAACTCCTTGCCCAACTCGTCGCCGATCTGGCCGAGCAGCCGGGTCTGACCCTGGAGATTGCGCCCTCGGCCCGTGCGACCCTGGCCGGGCTGGCCCGTCTGCGTCTGGAACACGGCGGGCGGGGTATTCGCAATCTGCTGGAATCGGCGTTGGTCACCCCGCTTGCCGGCTGGCTGTTCGACCAGGCCATCGGGGCCGGGGCGCGGGTGCGGCTGACGGCGGTCGAAGACCGTGGCGACGAGGCGGCACAGCGCTTTGTCCTGCATCTCTCGCGCCTGGATTCCCCAGGGCCAGGCGTGTTGTGATGGCCGGTGTTGCCGGATTGATCCTTGCGGGGGGACAGGGGGCACGGATGGGCGGTCTCGACAAGGGTTGGGTCGAATGGCAAGGGCGTCCGCTCATCGAGTGGGCCATTGAACGGCTAACACCCCAGGTTGACAGCCTGATGATCAGCGCCAACCGTCACCTGGATCGCTATCAGACCCTGGGTCATGCCGTTTTTCCCGATGCCTCCCAGAATTTTCAGGGGCCCCTGGCTGGCATTGTCGCAGGATTGGCAGCGAGTCCCACCCCGGCGCTCTTGGTGGTACCCTGCGATTGCCCGCGTTTTCCCCTTCATCTTATCGAGCCTCTCACCGCCAGTGCCGCCGGACGCGGCATCGCAGTGGCCCACGATGGCGAGCGGCTGCAACCTCTGTTTTTGTACCTAGAACGCCGCGCCGAAGACCGCGTGACAGGGTATCTGGCGGGTGGCGGCCGTTCGGTGCTAGGCTGGCTGGACAGCGTGGATCATGGTATCGCCGATTTCTCGGGTCAGGCCGGGGCGTTCACCAATTTCAACCAGCTCGCGGATCTGGATGCGCGCCCCCATGGGATTCTATCCAGATCAGGCTAGCCATACGACCGGTAACGCCCCGGTCGCGGCGATGCGAAAAGAATCGTGACGGGTCTGATGCCGTACAGAGGCCACCGCCATACACCGCCGTCACCCCGCAGGTTGCGAGCGTTTGGCGGGCCAGGGTAAAGAGGTCGGCCAGCCAACGGCCCTCCGGAGTAGGGTAAAAAGCCAAGGCGGCATCGGCATGACAGGCTACGAAGGCCGCACGCACCTCTGCGCCGACTTCAAAGTAATCCGGGCCGATGGCCGGCCCCAGCCAGGCCAGCAGGGTAGGGGGGGCGACATCCAGGTGTCTGATCGTGGCCTCGATGATGCCCGCCGCCAATCCACGCCAACCCGCATGCACTGCGGCTACCCGGGAGCCTCGGCGGTCACACAGCAGAATCGGCAAACAGTCGGCGGTGAGTACCGCGCACACCTGGCCGGTCTGATCCGTCATCGCGGCATCGGCTTCGCAATCCGGCTGCTGGGGATTTTTAGCCACAGCCACGCCATGCACTTGGCGCAACCAAACGGGAGTCGACGGAAGATTCGCGGCCACAACCAGCCACTGGCGGTTTTTACGGACGGCATCGGGGTCATCGCCGACATGATCCCCGAGATTCAGACTGGCATAGAGCCCGACACTTGCGCCGCCCTGACGGCTGGTACTCAGGGCGCGTATTCCTGGCGGTGCGGGCCATGAGGGTTCAATCCAGCCAGGGCGGGTCATTTCTTTCCGCACGACTTTACAGGGATGACCCAAAACCTGAACATTCGAGTACCAATGCCGAATAGTTCCAAAACACGGAGATGCGAGAGGAAACCGAGATGAACACAGAAACCCTAAAAGAAGCGATTAAACGGGAGTTGCCGGATTTTTTCCGGACGGATCCGGACTTTCGCGATTATATTCTGGAATTGACGCGGCGGGAGTATGCCGGGCTGGCGGAAACCCACGACCGATTTTACGAAATTCTCGGCGAATTGCGCCGCGACCGCGAGGCGCAGACCCGCAAGTGGGAGGAACAGAAGCGCGAATCCAAAGCTTACCAGGAAGAACAAGCCCGCAAATGGGAGGAACAGAGGCTTGAATCTAAATCTTACCGGGAAGAACAAGCCCGTAAGTGGGAATTCAACCAGGCGGAATTGCTGCGAATCCACGAAGAAATCATGGCCCAAG
>JBAXSA010000227.1:0-4955 GCA_037130945.1 Pseudomonadota bacterium
CATGAACATGGCACGCAAATAGCGTAGAGTTGGCTGGCCGTCAATGTCAGCAATGGCCCAGACCTCCTTGTCGTTGCCCCGGGCAAAGGCCAGCAACTGCTCGCGTTCCCAGGGGTCAGGGGCATTACCGGGATTGAGTGTTTTAAGGCCGGTGATACGGCCACGAATGCCGTACTCACTGGCATAGCGATCCATCACCTGACGCACCATGGTGGCGGGGTTGAGGAGCGTCA
Source organism: Pseudomonadota bacterium (assembly GCA_037130945.1). Taxonomy (GTDB): domain Bacteria; phylum Pseudomonadota; class Gammaproteobacteria; order Chromatiales; family Chromatiaceae; genus JBAXSA01. Next base: position 234 of record JBAXSA010000227.1, read on the forward strand.
ACTGACGACCGTCTGTGGTGGTGACGTCACGTCCTGGAACGTGTGATAGCCAGGGAACGGACGACTGGGTGTCCGTAATCGGCACATAAACGCCGCCATGCGCGGTGGCCCAGTGCCTGAAGCTGATGTCCTTGTTCACATTGGTGCGTGCTTCGGCCCGGGCGCTATCCATGAGCCGAAAATGTCCTTCATGGAGATTCCAGGCTAGGGATCCCCCCACGACCAGCGTCCAGAGGGCTGACGTCCAAAGCGTGAATCGAAGCGGAAGCTTGCAGGTCATGAGATCGTTGTTTTTGAACCACGGATAAGACCATGACGAAACTGGATCAATTTATATGATAAAACCAGTCTATCCAAAATCCGAAGGCCTCGCCAGAATCGTCTCTTCCACTGTTCAACAAACCTGGTGGCCACCTGGAAACAGCGCAAACTTTTTCTGGCATGATAAGCGGATGCCTCCGTCAATCCTCAAAGCAAACCAGGTGACTTCGTGAACGAATGCCAAAAAAACCCTTCTTCCTTGACTCACCGGGCCGACCGTTTTGGCCGTGCCTTGGTGGGAGGCATGCACCTTGCCGGCCTATTTATTCTCTTGGCACTCATCATATGGGCGGTGGTGGTGGATAGTATTGATCTATTTTTCACCGGAGGAGGAGGCCCCGGGATCAAGGACATTCTGCTATTTTTCATCTATCTGGAAATAGTCGCGATGGTGGGCATTTACTTCTGTACCCGGCAGTTGCCGGTGCAATTTCTCCTGTACATCGCCATCACCGCCCTGACCCGTCTCCTGGCCATTGACATCAAGACCCTGCCCAACGATCGCATCATGGTGATCGCCGGGGCGATTCTGCTGGTGAGCCTGTCAGTCTTGATATTGCGATTTGCCTCTCATCATTACCCTGGGGGAGAGACTGAATGAGCCTAGTTATCCTGGCCACCCGGGTGGATCCCGTGCAAAGTTGCCGCAGCTTTATCTTTCCGCATCAGCCACATTCGGCGGCGACCACACACCGCAGAACGCCGTAATCATAGACCTGACCCAGGGCCTCGTGGAGCGGGGCAATCTTGCCTTCCGCGCAAATATTGAGCTGAACCACGGCAAAGGCGATAGCGTCATATTCACCGGGTGTCAGCGGCAGACACTGGCGGGCGTCGAGTAGGCCGACCTCAATGGCCGCCGCCAGATGGTTGTAGATGGTGGAAGACTTGAATGCCCGGCGGGTGGCAATCTCCGCAGGGGTGAATCCTTGGGTGTACATCACCAGGGTCTCATTCACGGTATCACTCAGGGTATTGTCCAGCAGTTTGGGCATGGGATACTCGCGCAGGCATTCGATAAGCAGTGTTCCATACCGTTGTAGCTTGATCTCGCCAATCCCAAGAATGCCTCGCAGACCCTCCAGGCTGGCAGGACGGCGTTTGACCAGGTCTATCAATGTGGCGTCATGGAAAATCGCGAAGGGGGGTAGCCCCTGCTGCTCGGCCAGCCGTTTGCGCAACGCCCGCAATCCCTCGAACAGCCCCCGGTCTTGCGGGCGCACGCTGTCATGAGGCTGGCCAGGCTCCCGCCGGCGCTCCGACTTCTTCGCGGTAACCGTCTGCCGGCGGCGCAGTTGCAGGGGCACCTCACCCCGCAGGTAGGGGCGGCAGCTCTCGGTAAAATGCAGCGCCCCAAAACCCTCCGGATCGATGGCTAACACGCTCCGGGCAATCAGCTGCCGAAACAGGCTGTGCCACTCCCTCTCCGTGAGTTCCTTGCCGATTCCGAAGGTGGAAACCCGATCGTGACCGTTACGCCGGATACGGTCGTCCACTCGCCCCAGCAATACGGCCACCAGATAGCCCACCCCAAACCGTTGTCCGGTACGGTAGACGCAGGAGAGGGCTTGCTGCGCCGCCACCCGGGCGTCCCGGGTGATGGGCGGTGCGAGACAGTTGTCACAGTTGCCACAGGGGGTCTCCTGATGTTCGCCAAAATAGGCTAGCAAGACCTGACGGCGGCAGCTGGTGAGTTCGCACAGCCCCAACATGGCCTCCAGCTTGTGCAGAGCCACCCGCTTGAACGGCTCGGCGGCGTCCGATTCCTGCACCATCTGGCGCAAGATGATCACATCCTGTAGGCCATAGGCCATCCAGGCATCAGCGGGCTGACCATTTCGCCCCGCCCGTCCGGTCTCCTGGTAATAGGCCTCGATACTTTTAGGCAGGCTGAGATGGGCTACGAAACGCACGTCCGGTTTGTCGATGCCCATGCCAAAGGCGATAGTCGCGACGATGATCAGCCCGTCCTCGCGCAGAAAGCGCTCCTGATGCCGGTACCGCACCAGATCCGGCAATCCGGCGTGATAGGGCAGAGCCTCGCGTCCGCGGGCGCTGAGCCACTCGGCGGTGGTTTCGACTTTCTTGCGCGACAGGCAATAGACGATCCCCGCCTCCCCGGGATGTTCCCGCTCCAGAAAGCGCCACAGCGCTTCGCGCCCCCCCTGGCCCTCGGCGAGGGTATAGCGGATGTTGGGACGGTCGAAGCTGTGCAAAAACACCCTGGCCCGGCCCAGGTCGAGTTGTTCCACGATCTCCCGCCGGGTGCGCTCGTCGGCAGTAGCGGTGAGGGCGATGCGGGGCACCTCGGGAAATCGCTGGTGGAGGACCGAGAGCTGCTGATACTCCTTGCGAAAATCATGCCCCCACTGAGAGACGCAGTGCGCCTCGTCGATCGCGAACAGGGCGATGCGGGAGCGATCCATCAGGGTCAACATCTGATCCATCAGCAGGCGTTCCGGTGCCACATAGAGGAGATCCATCTCGCCACGCAGGAACGCCTGTTCGGTCTCATAACGCTGCCGCGAATCCAGCGTCGAGTTGAGGAAGGCAGCGCGGATGCCCAGTTGCCGCAAGGCGTTCACCTGATCCTGCATCAGCGCGATCAGCGGCGATACGACCACGCCAACCCCCGGGCGCACCAGTGCGGGGATTTGGTAGCACAGCGACTTGCCACCGCCCGTGGGCATCAGTACCAGGGCATCGCCCCCTTGCAACAGGGTGTCGATAATCTCCGCCTGCTGATAGCGGAATTCGGGGTAGCCGAATACCCCCTGGAGTACCTGTAATGGCGAGGAATTCATCTCACCCCCATCCGGGCTGCTGCCACCAACGCCTGACCCAGTGCCAATCCGCCATCGTTGGCGGGGACTTGCCGATGACTCAGGACGGTCAGCCCCGCCGCCGTCAAATGCTGTTCGAGGGCCTCGAACAGCCGCCGGTTCTGCATCACCCCGCCCGACAGCGCAACGGTATTCAGTCCCTCCTGTTTCGCCAGGTTCAGCGCCATGTCGGCCAGAGCGGCGGCCAATCCGGTGTGAAAGGCCCGGGCCATATCCGGTATCTCGCAGCCCTGGCGTAAATCGTCCAGCAAAGCTGACCACAGGGGAGACGGATCCAGCGTCCAGATCTCGCCCGGATGAATGGCAAAAGGGTAGGGGGTCTTTGCCTCTGCCTTGCCAGCGTCCGCCAGGGCTTCCAGCTCGATGGCCGCCTGGCCCTCGTAGCTGACCGACGCGGGCCGTACTCCGAGAAGGGCCGCCACTGCGTCGAATAGCCGTCCGCCGGAGCTTGACCAGGGGCTGTTGAGACCTCGCGCCATTGCCACGCGCAAGAGGTCGAGGGGTTGACGGGCCAGCCACTCGCCCATCGGCAGGCCCGCACACAGCGGCTGCCAGCCGTCCCAGCCGAAGGCTGTCACCAAATGGGCCAGGGTGTTGCGCCAGGGTTCACGGATGGCCTGGATACCACCCGGCAATGGCACCGGGCGCAATCGGCCTACCCGTCTAAAACCTGAGTAATCCGCCACCAGCCATTCGCAACCCCAGATGGAGCCATCTTCACCCAGACCCAGTCCGTCCAGAACCACCCCCAACACCGGCGGTGCCTGCCGAGGCCAGCGGTTCTCGGCGAGACAGGCGGCGATGTGGGCATGGTGGTGCTGAATCCGCAGCAAGGGTAGACCGCTCCGGCGCGACTCGGCCTGCCCCACGCGGGTACTGTAGTAATCCGGATGCAGGTCGGCGGCCAGGACGGCGGGATGATGATCGAATAGCGACCGGTATAGCGCCAGAGTGTGATCATATTCCGCAGCGGTGCGGGCGTCTTCCAGATCCCCCAGGTGTTGTGACAGGGTGGCCGTGCCGTTTTGCAGCAAGCACAGGGTGGCCTTCAACTCACCCCCCAAGGCCAGCACCGCCGGGCTCTTCTCAAAACCTTCCGGCAACAACAGGGGAGCGGGCGCAAACCCCCGGGCCCGGCGCAGTACCCGCACGGCCCCAGCGATCCGGCAGGCCACCGAATCGTCGAGACGGTTGACGATCTCGCGGTCATGCAGCAGAAACCCATCCGCCAGGCCATGCAAGCGATCCGCCGCATCCCGGTTATCCAGGCATTGGGGCTCTTCGGACAGATTGCCGCTCGTCATCACCAGGGGGCGATCCCAATCCGCCAGCAACAAATGATGCAGCGGGCTATAAGGCAGCATGAAGCCGAGGCGATTTTGCGCAGGGGCCACGGCGTTGGCCAGGGCTGGGCCATTGGGTGGATCCAGGCGGTCGAGCAGCAGAATCGGCGCGGCGCAGCCCTGCAAAGCAGCGGCTTCTTCGGCGGTGACCTGCGCATAGCACCGAACGACGGCCAGATCCCTGGCCATCAGGGCAAAAGGTTTTTCAAAACGGC
>JBAXSA010000228.1:0-4933 GCA_037130945.1 Pseudomonadota bacterium
TTGACATCCTCCCCGCCCTAAAGAGCGGGGATTCCTCCCGCGAGACGCTCATGCCCGAGTGCAAGAATGGACATCCCGTTTGAAAGGATATTTTTTGCGGAGTTTACTTTTCTTGAACTGGCGGTTGGCTTTGAAAATAGGGGCGTGCCGGTCTTTGACTCGGATTCTGAGTGTTTTGGTCTGCATATTCATCTTCCTATCAAGCTCCGGCCTTTAGGCCGGGGTGGTGTGACAATGCTATATGGGCATGGGATTTTTAGTTCCCTTCTTGTATCTTAAGCAGATGCTGACAACCTGTTTATGATGAAAAACATCAATATTCGACAAAACCCGCAGCAGTTGCTCACCCTCTTTAAGGAGTTTTTAATGATCCACCAGGGTGCCTTTCATCGAGGCCGAAAACCTGCGACAAGAGGGCAATGGGTCTTGAGTGTGGGACTCCTGTTATTGAGTCTCCTGCCATGGCAGGCCAGTGCCGATATCCCCCTTCCCCTGGGAATGACCTTGCGGGGCTTTGGCACCCTCGGCCTGGCCCGTTCTTCCACCGATCAGGCCGCATTCATCCGTGATCTTTCGCAACCGGAAGGTATCGTTGATCGCTGGTCTGCCAAATTTGATTCACTGCTGGGCCTTCAGGCCAATCTGCAACTGGCTGATCCCGTCGAGGCCGTGGCTCAGGTCGTGAGCCGCTATCACTCTGATGGCACCTACCAGCCCGAATTGATGTGGGGTTTTTTAAAGTTTGATCCCAATGCCTCCCTTAGTTGGCGGCTAGGCCGTGTCGGCACCGAGTTTTACATGTTGTCCGACTCCCGTCTGGTGGGCTATTCCTATGTCACGGTTCGCCCTTCTCATGACTATTTCGGCGGTTTGCCCTATTCCTATGTGGATGGCGCGGATGTACTCGTCACCCTGCCCTTGGGGGAAGGCCTGGCGCGGGGCAAACTGGTGGAGGGGTTGGCACGCGAAAACGTGCCCGCGACGGGCGGCCAATTCAATCTCAACCGCTCGCAAATGTTGGGAGGCTACCTCGACTACCAGATCGGTTCCTGGCAATGGCGGCTTGGCTATTCGCAGCTCCGTTTCCACAATGAACTGCCGGCCCTGCTGAAACTGGATAGTGCGCTGGAGGCCACAGGTCTTCCCTCGGTACAGAGCCTGGTGTCGGCCCTTTCAACATCCGGAACACTCGCGCAGTACTATTCGTTCGGGACGGTTTACGACCGGGGTCCTCTCCAGGTGCAGCTGATGTTCAGTCAGACCCGCTACGAAACCGCCTCTCTTGAAAATGAATGGGCCGGCTATTGGCTGGGCAGTTACCGGCTTGGCAAGATCACACCCTTCGCGGGATTCTCATGGAGTCAAACCTCGTCAAAATCCCTGGAGACCGGTCTGCCACCGGTGCCACGCCTCGCCCCGCTCAACGCTGCGGTGGCCTCGGCCATGCACAACGCCCGTAGCGATCAACACACCTTCACCCTGGGTACCCGCTGGGATTTTTACCACAACCTGGCGCTCAAGGCCCAATGGGATGGGATTCGCGGTCAGCCCGATTCGGTTCGCTCCTATCGCGATGAACAACCCGACTGGTCTGGCCACATGGATGTTTTTAGCCTGACGCTGGATTTTGTCTTCTAGCCCTGGACAAGTGCCATGAAACCCTTTCTCTCAAGCCTTATCTGGGTACTCCTGAACTGGCCTTCCCTGTTGTATGCCGGCGGCCCGCTCGTGGTGGTCATCCATCCCGGCAGTAGCGTCGAGACCCTCAGCCGCGAGGAGGTCATCAATATCTTTTTAGGACGCTACCGGCAATTACCCTCCGGCCTTCTAGCCCAGCCCGTGGATCAACCAGCGGGTCAAAAAGCCAGTTTTTACAAGCTCTTGGTGGGTAAGGAACTGCCGGAAATCAATGCCTATTGGTCACGGCTCGTGTTTTCTGGAAAAACCAAACCACCCCAGCAGGCACGCGACCTCGCCGAGGTCATCCAATGGGTGAATAGTCTTCCCGGTGCCATCGGCTATATGGAAGCGGATCAGGTCGATAGCCGCGTCAAAGTGGCCTTGAAGCTCAACTGATTGCCATGGCACACGTTCCTTGGCGACACAGTATTCTGCTGAGAACCGCCGCCATCGTCATTGGTGTGGCCTGCGCGGTGGGTGCCCTGTTCATCGCCCAGACCCTGCGCGTCACCAGTGAGCGTACTTATGCCCGCTCAACCGCCGGTTTGAGTGAATTAATCGACACAGTCGAGAGTACTGTCAGTATCGCCTGCTTTGTGACCGATCAGGCCTTGGCGCTTGAGGTGGCACGCGGCCTCTTGAAGAATATTCAGGTACGCGGTGTCGTCATTGCCGCCGGCACCCAGGAACTGGCGCGTGTTAGCCGTTCCAGTGATGCGGCCACGACGAATGATGCCAATCTCGCCCCGCTGGAGCGCAAGATTCATTCCCCCTTCAACGCCCAGGAGGTGGTGGGAATGATCCGGTTGGAACCCAACCGGGAGGAGATCCGTCAGCTCATCCACCAGGAAACCCGCTTCTTTGGGCTGTTGCTGGTTCTGCAGTTGATCGCCGTGGTGGGATCTGTCGTCTTTATTGTGTTGCGAACCGTGGTGCATCCCATCAAGACGATGTCGGACGGCCTGCACCGGCTGGATGCGGCAGCCGGTGAAAGCCTACCTCAACCCCCTGGCCACGCCCACACCGAGATAGGGCGGTTGGTCGAGGATATCAACGAACTGGCTCGGCGGATGGTCGTGGCCATGGAGGAAGAACGCGCCGTCACCCGGCAGCGTGAACTGGAGGAACGAAAATACCGGGTGATTTTTGATAATGCCAGGATTGGCATCCTGACCATTGATCATACCGGCCATATCGAATCCTACAATCCGGCGCTGTTTTACCTGCTGGATCTACCCCGATCCTCTGGCGGCGAGGATCCCGGTTTTACACTGCAATCTTTGTCCTGGCGGCAATCCTCGCTGCCCCAGGCGATGATCTTGCAGTGCCTCGACAACAACAGCCCGATGACCGACGATCTGGAATTGCTACTCGACGACGGGACGGTGCGCTGGATCAATCTGGTGCTGAGTCCCGTAGGTGAAAACCGGCTACAGGGAATTCTGGCTGACGTCACCGGGCGTAAACAGGCCGAGGCGGCAGCCAAGCAGGAAGCAGTCACCGATCTCCTTACCGGGCTGAGCAACCGGATGGGTTTGGAACGCAGCCTGGAGTCTCAGATCCACACCCATCTCAACATGCCCGGCAGGGGCTTTGCCCTGATGATGCTCAAGCTCGATGGCTTCCGGCGGATCAACGACGCGATGGGATTTGGCGTGGGCGACCTGATCCTCAAGGAAGCCGCGAACCGTCTGCAAAATTGTTTGAAGGCCTCGGATACCGTGGCACGCCTGGATGGCGGCAAATTCGCCCTATTGCTGCCCCGGGCCTTCGGCGAGGTACGAGCCTCCATGATTGGCCAGCGGATTCTGAAAACCTTGGCGCATCAATTTGATGTCCAGGGTGCCCCCCTGCAACTGGGTGCCAACATTGGCATTACCCTTTGCCCGGGCGATGGTGGCGATCCCCCTACCTTGCTGCGCAATGCCCAGCTGGCTCTCGATCGGGCGCACAACAACAATCACCACGGTTTTACCTTTTTTGATACGACTCTTGCGGAGATCGCCGAGCGGCGTGGCGTTCTGGAAACCGATCTGCGTCTCGCGCTGCGTCGAGAGGGATTCCGGCTCTTTTATCAACCCATTGTCGACCTGAATCATCACCGTGTCGTCGGTGCCGAGGCCCTGATCCGCTGGGATCATCCGCAAAATGGCCTGATCTCGCCCGATGACTTCATTCCCTTGGCGGAGGAAACCGGCATGATTTGCGAGATCGGTCTGTGGGCGCTCGAATCCGCCTGCCGCCAGTTGCTGATCTGGCAATCGGCCGGACGGGGGGATCTCTACCTCTCGATCAATGTCTCCGGTCGGCAGATTCCCGATAGTTTGTCACCGGAACGGATTGCCCAAACGGTATGGCGTTACGGTATCGACCCCTCCCGATTGGTGCTGGAGATCACCGAAGGCGTCTTGCTGAACAACGTGATTCAGGCCCAGCACTGGCTAGCGACGCTCCGGGATTTGGGGTTCCGGATCTATCTCGACGATTTTGGGACGGGCTATTCATCCCTGTCCTATCTGAAACGATTCCCTGTCGATACGGTCAAAATCGACAAATCCTTTATCCGCGACATGGCCGCAGACAACGACGACCGCGCCCTGGTCGAGGCCATCATCGCCATGGCGCGCAGTCTTCGTCTCAGTGTCGTGGCCGAAGGGGTGGAAACTCTCCAACACGCCGCCTTGCTGCGGCAGATGCATTGCTACACCGCCCAAGGTTTTCTGTTCTCGAAACCGGTTCCGGAAGAACAACTGGCAGCGGCCATGGCCCGCATTGAGGCTATGCCGGTCGAACTTCTCTAAAAACCCATGCTAAGATGGCACCCATGGGGTTTTGAGAACTCACCAGAATCTTCGTGCATCACTATGGAAATCGATGTATGGTACTTGCGGCCGGTGGCAGCGCGTCCTCAAAACCCAGTACCCAAACAATTCCCCGACCTTCCTGGCCTGTGTGTTCCCTAGTGTGGAGTGATTGATCATGTTTAATCTTCGACGTTGTATTCTCTTGGCGGCTCTCCCAATGGTACTCGCCGCTTTCGCCCCTTCGGCCCATGCCGGAACTTATATCCTGACGGTTCATACCGACGGTGCCGGGCCGTCTGCGATGACCGTTACGAATATCACCGGCCCGGTGGGCGCTGTGGTTCCTCCGGCGACCAGTGGTAAGGGTATCAAGTGCGGTAACGTGTGTTACACACAATATGATAGTGGCACGAGTGTCACACTCACCGCCAATCCGGGGGGGGGCTATC
>JBAXSA010000229.1:0-4930 GCA_037130945.1 Pseudomonadota bacterium
CTGCTTGATCTCAACATGCCGCGCATGGATGGGCGCAAGTTCCTGGCCCGGCTAAAAACCCTCGACGGCCTGCGCCGCATCCCGGTGGTGATACTGACCACCTCGGATGCCGAAAGCGACATCCTGGCCTCTTACGATCTGGGTGCCGCCGGTTTCATCGTCAAGCCGCAGGATGTGGACGAATTCATCGAGAATGTACGGCAACTCGAGGATTACTGGGTCTCACTGGTTCACCTGCCGGCTCGCTGACGGGTTTTAGCATTGGCATCGCCATCAGTCCGCAACAGGGTCAAGATGTTGTTACCCTCATGGACAGGGCCGACATCGCCCTCTATCGAGCCAAGGCCCAAGGCCGCAACAATTTTCAGTTTTACCAACCGATTTGAGGACGCTGTCCTCAAAAAATGCAACCCCTACGAGGTCAATCATGTCAACGAGTAGTCACGAACTTTTTATCTGGAGCGACGAATACACCGTCGGTATCCAGGAAGTCGACGAACAGCACAAGACCCTGGTGAGTCTGCTCAACCAGTTGCACGACGCGATTCTTCACAAGATCGGCCGGGTGGCGTCGCGCGAGATCCTCGACCGTCTGGCGGAATACACCACGACCCATTTTTTGCTCGAAGAGAGCCTGATGCGGGTGGCCGGTTACCCGGGGTTCGCGATTCACAAACAGCAACATGAGGATCTGCTCCGTGAGGTTCAGGAGCTTCAGCACAAGCTCGATCAGGAACACGTCACAATCACCTTCGAATTGCTGCATTTTCTCAAATCCTGGCTGACTCACCACATCATCGAGAGCGACAAACGCTTCGGTGCCTATCTCAAAAAAAAGGGAGGTATCACCCAGTATGCGTCCTGGTCTCAGGAGACGCAGGGGGTTATGGAAAAGAAAAGGTGGTGGAAATTCTGGTGATCGGAGAACCCCATCGCTGACACGGCCGCCATCCCATTTTCCCTAATCGAAGGATGACTTGATGACTATCTTGCCCGATTCAACACTCGGCTCAGCCCCTGATTCCGAACACCAGCAGATTGTCGACGAGGCACTGAACCGCTGCGCCCGCGAGCCGATCCACCAGATCGGCAGCATCCAGCCGGTCGGCGTGTTGATCGCGGTGAGCCGGACAGACCGGATGATTCGCGCCGTCAGCCAGAATCTCGACAGCATTTTTTCCATGAGCGCCGAGGCTGCGCTCAACCGGCCATTGGCCGATCTGCTGGGCGAGGATCAGGTGGCGCGTTTGAGCGACCTGTTCGAACTGGACGATCTGCCCGGGGCCGTGATCTGGTCGTTCTCGTTACCCTGCGAGGGGTGGTTGACGAAGTTGACAAAATACGATGCCCAGATCTTTTGCTCGGGTGATCTCTTGGTGATTGAAGTGGAGGGAACCCAGCCAACAGCCGGCGATGTCTTTCACGAATTGTTCATTCCGATTCGTGATGCCCTCTGGAAACTCGACGCAGAAACCGACGTGGGGCGTTACGCCCAGGCGGCGGTTGACCAGTTGCGCCTGCTCACCGACTTCGACCGGGTCATGATGTACCGCTTCGACAGCAATTGGGACGGCGAGGTCATCGCCGAGAGCAAGGTTGACACGGCGGACTCCTACCTGGGCAACCACTTCCCGGCCTCCGACATCCCCCCCCAAGCGCGGGCGCTGTATACCCAAAATCTGGTGCGCCTGATTGCCGATGTCGATGCCGAACCCGTGCCCATCCTGCCGGGCGGCGGCGTTGGCGGCCTTCCCCTCGATCTCACCCACTCCTGGTTGCGCAGCCTATCGCCGGTACACGTCACCTACCTGCGCCACATGGGTGTCCAGGCCAGCCTCAGCATCTCGCTGGTGCAGAATGACCGGCTTTGGGGCCTGCTGGCCTGCCATCACCTCTCGCCAAAATATGTGAACCTCCGGGCACGCGAGCTGGACGAGTTTATCGGCCGGGTGGTGTCCCTCAAGCTGCTCAACATCGACAATGCTGAGCGCGCGACCCTCAATGGCCGGATCCGCGATCTGCTCTACGAAATGACCGACCTGATCCGGCGTTCCGATAATCTGGATGCTGTCATTCAGGTACTCAAGGACAAATTTCTGGGTCTGGTGAGAAGTACCGGTGCCATTGTCGCCATCGACGGGCGGCGTCATCGGCTGGGCGAGGTGCCCCAGGAGTCCGTGATTGAGCGGATTCTGGCGAGATTGCGTACCGATTCCGTGTTGCCCGTGTTTCATACCGAAAGTCTGAGTGAGCTGATGGGCGAGCAATACGATTGTGAACCTGATGATCGGATCGGCGGCATGATGGTGGCACCCCTCGATCCCGCCAAGGCCAACTTCGTGATGTGGTTTCGTCCCAGCGTGGTGCGTACCCTGCGTTGGGCCGGCAAGCCGGACAAGACGCTGGTCATGGACGCCACCGGGGTGCGCCTGTCACCCCGGGCCTCTTTCAAGACCTGGATCGAAACCTATCGTGGCAAGTCCCTGCCCTGGTCTCAGGTCGAGATCGATGCGGCCCATTCGCTCTCCCTGCCGCTCATCGAGGTGATGACCCAAAGGGCCCTCAAGGACAGCGAGGAAAGCTACCGCCTGCTGGCCGAAAACTCCACCGACATGATCGCCCGTCTGGATCTGGCTGGCCGCTTTCGCTTTGCCTCGCCCGCCTGCCTCGAACTGCTGGGCCGGAAAAGCACCGAGATCGTCGGGGTGACCCTGGACGAGACGCTGGATGACGAAAAAGAGAAGATTCAAAGCCTGCTGGCAGACCTGGCCCCCTTGGGTGCCAGGGTAACCCTGGTGGCGCGGGGACGCCGGCCGGATGGCCGGGCGCTGTGGATCGAGGCGGCACTCAAACATACCCTGGGCCGCCAGGGCGAGGGTGAGATTGTCCTGAACGCCCGCGATGTCACTCAGCGTTATAGCTACCAATTGGCGATCGAGGAGGTTCATCGCCGCAATACGCGGATCCTGGAGTCGGCGGGCGAGGCCCTGATCAGCCTCAATCCCGAGGGCCGCATCGTCTATGCCAACGAGACCACGTTCAAAATGTTGGGCGGGTTCGACAGGGGCTTGATCGGTGTCCATTGTTGTGAGGTGTTTTGTGGCAAGTTGGGCGAGGGTTTTTGCCCGTACCCCGCAGGACACCGGCCATTCCTGGCGACCCTGCGCGATGGCCAGACCCGGCAGGGCACGCATCCCCTGTTCAGGGTGACGGGACAACCGCCCATCCTGTTGAACTACGTGACCAGCCCCCTGGTGGAAAGGGGTGTCGTCTCTGGTAGTGTCGTCGTGTTTAGCGAGGCCACGCAAAAAACCGGGGTTACCACCGAGGCGATTCTCGAACAGGCCACGGAAGCCGTGGTGGTGACCGATGCCAATGGCCACATCACCTCGGTCAATCGGGCCTTTACCGAGATCACGGGTTTTTCATCCGAGGAGGCGGTGGGGCAGACCCCGAAGATTCTCAATTCCGGCGTGCATACCCCACATTTTTTCCAGGAGTTCTGGCGCCAGTTGCGGGAGACTCGCCGCTGGACTGGGGAGATCTGGAACCGGCGCAAGAACGGCGAGATTTACCCCCAGTGGGGCAGCATTACCGCCATTCTCGATGCGACGGGCAAGCTCCAAAGCTATGTCGCGGTGTTTTCCGACATCTCCAAGGCCAAGCAGGCCGAGGACAAGCTGTACCATATTGCCCACCACGACACCCTGACCGGCCTGCCCAACCGTCTGTGTTTCACCGAGCAACTGGGTCTGATCCTGGAACGCGCCAGACGCGAGGATCTGGGCGTGGCCGTGGCGTTCATCGACCTGGATCGCTTCAAGATCATCAACGACACGCTGGGTCATGCCGTCGGCGACCTCTACCTGAAAGCGGTGGTGGAGCGTCTGCTGGCCGCCACCCGCAAGCAGGACACCCTGGCCCGTTGGGGTGGCGATGAATTCATCCTGGCCATGTCGGACGTGGGGGATAACCGGGCGGTTGCCGAGGCCATGAAACGCCTCTTGGTCAGCCTGGCCACGCCGGTCTATCTGGATAGCCACGAACTGGTGCCGACGGCCAGCATCGGCATCAGCCGCTATCCCGAGGATGCCCACCTCCCCGCCGACCTCATCAAGGCGGCAGATACGGCCATGTATCGAGCCAAGCAACAGGGACGCAACGGCTTCGAGTTCTACGCCAAAAGCATGAGTCTGGCGCTGGATCACAAACTGGTGTTGACCGTTGAACTCCGTCACGCCCTGCAGGAACGGCAGTTTTTCCTCGTTTACCAACCCCAGGTGGATACGCGCCGTGGTGTCCTCAGCGGGGTGGAAGCCCTGGTGCGGTGGCGGCATCCCTACCGTGGTGAGCAGGCGCCCATGAGTTTCCTGCCCTTGGTCGAGGAACTCGGCCTGATGGAGGAATTGGGCCACTGGGTACTGGGCGAGGCCTGCCGGCAGATGAGGGTCTGGATCGATCGGGGAACCCCGGTACCCCGGGTCGCGGTCAATGTTGCTCCGTCCCAGTTGAAGGCCACTTTTGTACAAACCGTGGCCGATGCCCTCCTGGCGGCTGGCATCGCACCCAAACATCTGGAGATCGAGATTACCGAGGGCGCGCTGGAGGTCAGTGACCAGATACGTCGTATTGCCACGGATCTTCGGGAGTTGGGTGTGTCGTTATCGGTGGACGATTTTGGTACGGGGTACTCGTCACTCTCGCACATCAAGCTATTCCCCATCACCTGTTTCAAGATCGACAAGTCCTTTGTCGACGGCGTGCCGGGAAACGAGGCAGATGTCGCCATTGTACGAACGATCGTGGCCCTGGCCTCCAGCCTGCGCATGGAAGTCGTGGCGGAGGGCGCGGAGACCCTCGAACAGGTGGAATTCCTGCACGAGGCAGGGGTCACCAGCATTCAGGGTTATTACTTTGGCCGTCCCATGAC
>JBAXSA010000230.1:0-4922 GCA_037130945.1 Pseudomonadota bacterium
TACCCCGGAGGTACCGCCAGCTTGAGACCCAGCCAACCGGTCGCAAACAGCGTCAAGGCCAATGCCAAAAGCCGAAAAAGTGTATGAATCCTGGGGGTGATGAACGCAAACCGCACGGTTTGACCTTGACTAGACACCATCGGCGTCATCCAGATAGGTTGAGATCGCTGCCATCGCCCGTTCATGAGCGGTGATAAAGGGGCGGTGGGTGGTTAATTCGGCACCAGCCTTGACTTCCTGTTCAAGCCGTTGTGCTGCGGTGGCAAGAGCCAATGCACCCAGATTCGCTGCCGCGCCTTTGAGCGAGTGCAGCCACTTCGCGGTTGCCCCGGTATCACCGGTCGTTATCAGGGCATCGAGGTGTTGTGTGGCTCTGGTCTGTTCGGCGATAAAATAGCGTAATAGTTCGGCGAGCATTTCACGGTCATCATCCAGACGATCCAGCACCCCGTCGAGATCGAAGTCGGGCTCTGGGGGTTCGCTGGGCGTGATGATCACCGGTTTATCCACTGGCGGCCCGGAGGTTGCGTCATCCCGGTTGCTCAGCCAACGCCGCAAGGTCTCTGTCAGTGCTTTCGGGTCAATGGGTTTGGCGATGAAATCCACCATGCCGGCCGCAGTACAGCGTTCACGGTCTTCCGGCATCACTGCGGCAGTCATGGCGATGATTGGCACGTCTTGCCAGCCGGGTAGTTCACGAAGGAAGCGGGTCGCTTCCAGGCCATCCATCACCGGCATGTGGAGATCCATCAAAACCAGGTCAAAATGGCCCTGGCGCGCCTGTGCCACGGCTTCTCCACCATGCCGGGCCAGGGTCACGGCAATCCCTCGTTTTTTCAGAAACTCGATAGCGACCTGCTGATTGATGGCATTGTCCTCGGCCAGCAGGACATGGACACCGTCGAAGCGTGCCGGTGGGATCGTGGCCACGGGTGTCCGACCCGATACGGCGATTCGGCCGGGAACGCGCCCGGCCAACAAGGTATTGAACAGCGCGGAAGGCACCACGGGCTTGCTGACCACACCATCGAGACGCACCGAACCGGCCTCGGCCAGCAGTTGCTCGCGACCCTGCGCCGTCACCATGACCACCATGCGGGGGCAGTCGCGGCGATGCCCCAGGGTGACCTCTAAACGACGCGCCACCTCCATGCCGTTTATGTCGGGTAGCCGCCAGTCGAGCAAGATAACATCGAAAGGCATATCACGTTGCCGCGCCGCGACTATCTCGGCCAGGGCTGCCGTGCCTGAATCGACACAGCGCACCACCAGGCCCCAAGCCTGCAACAGTCGTTCGAGAATCTGGCGGGAAGTCTCCTGATGGTCTGCCACCAGGATTCGCAATCCGGCCAGTTGTTGCAGGTCATGCGACGGCTCGCACATCGGCGCTACCCCGACTGCAATGGTGAAGGTGAAGGTGATCCCCTGTCCCTCGGCACCTTCGATGCCAATCTCGCCACCCATCAGCCCCACCAATCGCTGGCAGATGACCAGTCCCAGCCCAGTGCCGCCATACTTGCGAGTGATTGAGCCATCGGCCTGAACAAAGGGCTGAAACAATCGCTCGGCCTGCTCGCGAGAGAGACCGATGCCGGTATCGCGCACGGCAAAACGCAGCATCAAACCCTCGTCCCGTGCCGCCAAGGCCTCAACCTTGACGTAAACCTCGCCGCGCTCGGTGAACTTGACGGCATTGCCAACCAGATTATTGAGGATCTGGCCAAGACGCAGCGGATCGGTGAGAACCTCGGTGGGCACCCCGGGGGCGATGTCGAGAAACAACTCCAGCCCCTTTTCCGCGACCCGAGCGCCGAAGAGATCGGCCAGCGTGCCCAGGAGATCCTCCAGCCGGGTCGGCAGGCTTTCGACGCCCAGACGGCCCGCTTCGATCTTGGAGTAATCCAGAATGTCGTTGAGGATGCCCAAGAGGGCCTTGGAGGAGGTGTGGGCCTTTTGCAGGAAATCCCGTTGGCGGTCATCGAGGTCGGTATCAAGCACCAGCTCGGTCATACCCAGGATGGCGTTCATTGGGGTGCGAATCTCGTGGCTCATGTTGGCCAGGAAGGTGCTTTTGGCGAGATTCGCCGTTTCCGCCAATACCCGGGCCTCGTGCGAGTCTGCCTCGGCGCGGGTACGGGCGGCGAGTTCGTCCTGCAATCGCTCATTCGTGCGCAACAATTCATTGGAGATTCTGTTTCCGACAATAAAGGCGACGGTAAATGCTCCGGCGGTTGCAAGCAACAGCAATCCCAATAGCGTCAGTAAAGTATCCCGGATGTTTTTCTCGTTTTCACCCTCGATGCGTTTTAGAACCACCGCCATATCGTCAATATAATTCCCTGTGCCGATGATCCAGTCGAACGGCTGAAAATAGTCGCTATAGCTTCTTTTTGGCAGGGGTTCCCCGCCGTTTTTCTTCGGAAACCAGTACTCCGTATAATGCGTACCGTCCTTTGCCGCGACGAGAATGTTTCGGATAATCCTATTGCCTTTCGAGTCCTGCAAATCTATGCGGTTCTTCCCTTCCGCTGTCCTACCCAGCAACACTACATTGGTTCCGTCCGATGTATCCGCCCAAAAGTACCCTTCGGATCCATAGCGCAGATCTCGCAACAGGGCTGCCGCCAGTTCCTTTTCGCCCATGGCAGGCACTGTGCCCGCCACCGCCAGGTCGTGTACCCTGTTCAGCAGGCTTGCAGCTGTTTGCACTTCATACTGCACCAGTCGATCATAATCCTGATGCAGCATTTTTGATGTCATTTCCCAGTCTTGTTGTTGCTGACTTTTGGTAAGAAAGTAAAAGGTCAGCCCGGCAATCAGTCCTACCATGAGGGAACATCCCAGAGCCAGAGTAATGATCTGGTGGGTGATCCTTTTCATAAGCCTTCTCCCGATTTTTGTTTCGATATAGACCGTTCGCTGCATTGTTTGACTTTAGGACAAAACTGAAACGGCTTGATTCCGGCTGGTCACAGTAACCGGCACCAGGTGCCGCGAGAGTGAAAGCAGTTCAGGACGGGACAGAAACGCCGCAGCCTTCATCTTGACGTCGGCTTGGGGCTCGGCGGAGGGCACCGCCTCGCCGCCCTCCGGGTGCAGGACGTTGGCTACTTCATCGTTATTGGCAGATGGATGGGTAGCGCATGGAGAAATGCCAGGCTGCGATGCAGGTTGTAGCTGATCGCGTCGGCCTGTTCGCCGAGTAGCATGCTCTGGGTCTTGACCAGGGTCTCGACGCGGTTGCGGGTCAACCCGTCACAGCCCACCCAGACCAGTCCGCTCCAGCCCATCAGAAGCAAGCTAGCGAGCAGAATAGGGAGATTCATGTGTCTCAACATTTGACGTTGCCCTCTTGACCGAACTGTCCGTATTTTTAGCGGGGTTTGGCTAGCCCTTGCCCGAAGCAAATCGCTCCCGCACCATCTGGTCGATCAGGGTCATGACCTGATCGCTGGCTTTCTCGGCACGTTCAAAGTCTTCGAGAATTTCTTTCTTGCAGTCGGAACTATTTTCCCAACTGCCTTCGTGCAAACGTTTAACCGCCCATTGGATATGAGTATGAACCGCCGAGTGAGGAGTCTCCATGAGACGGTAGGCGGGGGTGTCGCGGTAAAAGGCTTGGCCCCCACCCTCGTAAAACCACTTGCCGAGCCGACAGTTGTGATGATCGACGCCAATCGCCTTGGCCTCGGGGGAGTCCGAACCCGTGTGAATGATCCTGTAACCCCGCTGTTTGTATAGCACATGATCAACCTTCACCAGGGTCGCGAAATTCATCTGTTGGCCCAGGCCGACCTTAGTGGCCGTACCCCGGGCGGAATCCGCCAGGGTACCAAACTTGCCCTGAAACGCCGCGACCTGGGTTCGGGACAGATCGGCCATTTTCTCCATTTGCTGAGCATCTTCCCGCATCTTGGCCGCGTCCTGAATGACCGCCTGAATCAGTTGCGTGATCCGCACGGTGGCGTCCTTGGTGTTGTTGGCAAGCTTGCGGACCTCGTCGGCCACCACGGAAAACCCCCGGCCGGCCTCGCCCGCCCGCGCTGCCTCGATGGCGGCGTTGAGGGCCAGCAGATTGGTCTGATCAGCAATGCCGGCGATGACGCCCGTCATCTGACCCATCTCCCGACTTCTGGCATTCAATTCGGCAATAGCCTGGCTGCCGTGGTTGACACCACTCACAATGGCATCCAACTGGGCCACGATCCCCTGGATGGAATCCCGCGCCTGCCCCGCCTCTTGGGAGGTGCGGTTGGAATTCTCCAGAACCTCTGCCATCTCCCCGGTGACACTGGCCAGGCTTTCCTGAATCGTGATGAGATTCCTGAGAAGATTGGCGGAGTTCAGCGTGGAGACCCTCGACATCAGGTCGTTGCGGCACTGATGGCGGGCATTGCTGGCGATGGCGTCGATCGAGACGTTGATCTGTTGCGAGGCCTTCAGAAGATCGCCATGGAGTCCTTGCGGCAGGGTCTTGCGATGGCAATGCCCCTGGGCGGCTTTTTGAAAGGCGGCATTCACCTCCCGAAAGAAGGGCTCGATCTGGTCGAGCAGATCGTTCAGGTGCCACGCCATCAGGTGAATTTCCCCCAATCCGGATGGCACCCCGGTGACACGGCGGATGAAACGGCCCTGGCTGGCCTCGGCCAGGGTCGCGATGAGCGTGTCGATCACCTCGAAACTCTGGCGCAACCACCGCAGAATCCGCATGCCCAAGCCGAGACTGGCCAGGAACAGAATCAGATCCAGCGCGTTAAAGCCGTGCAGCAGGGTATCCCCCAACAGCATCGTGACAAACAGGCCGTTGTAAGTGTGGATCACCCACCGAAACCTAGAGTGCAAGGATAAAGGCTTCATACGATATTTTCTTTTCTTTCAGAATGTTGTGAAGGTAGGCCAGGGATGCCTCCAGGCCGGCGGTG
>JBAXSA010000231.1:0-4921 GCA_037130945.1 Pseudomonadota bacterium
CTATCGGGGTAATCAATTTTGGTTCCGGTGCGCGCAATCGCCATTGGCCGGGCCGTAGCTCCGATGGTGGCAGGGGTGAGGCGAGTCGACATCTTGACCTCTCAATTCAATGGCAGCAAAAACCGCAATTCACAAATCAACCGTAGGATACGGTCAAAATCAACTTCCCCAAACAGGATAATCCGTATAGCCCTCTGGCCCCGCCGAGTAGAATGTTGCCGGATTGGGAGAGTTCAATGGCGCTCTGGCCTTGATCCGTGCCGGCAGATCCGGATTGGCCAGGAAACAGGTTCCGAACGCAACGGCATCGACTTTCCCTTCTGCAATCGCCTGCTCCGCCTCGTCCGGCGTATAGCCCATGTTGCCGATCAGGACTCCCTGGTAACGGGCGCGAACCGGGGTGACGACATCGCCGCTTTGTTTCTGAAGGAAGTCTCCCCGCATAAGATGAAGATAAGCCAGACCGAAATCATTGAGCCGACCGGCCAGCCAGGTCGCCAGGCCAATCGGGTCGCTATCGATCATGTCGTTGTAGCTGTTTAACGGCGAGAGGCGTAACCCCACCCGGGCGCTGCCCCAAACCTCGCTAACCGCATCGATGACTTCAAACATCAATCGAGCCCGCTTCTCGAACGAACCCCCATAAGCGCCATCACGCGAGTTCGTGCTATCTCGCAGGAACTGGTCGAGCAGATAGCCGTTGGCACCATGCACTTCCACCCCATCGAATCCGGCGACCTTGGCATATTCCGCCGCCCTCCGAAAACCGCTGACGATGCCGGGGATTTCGTCATCGCGTAAAACACGAGGCACGACATAGGGCTTTTTGCCCTCCGGGGTACGGACTTCGTCGCCGCTGATCGCGACGGGGCTGGCTCCTACCGGCTGAATCCCGCCATTGAGTAGCGGATGGCAGGCCCGTCCACCATGCCAGATCTGCAGAAAAATGCGACCGCCGGCGGCATGAACCGCATCGGTGACCTGTTTCCAGCCAGCGGCATGGGCCGCAGAGTAAATACCGGGTTCCATCCAGAACGCCGAATGACCCTCCATGGCCATGGTGGCCTCGGCGATGAGCAGGCCGGCGCTGGCGCGCTGGGCATAGTGTTCGGCCATCAAAGCGTTGGCCATATGCTCGCTTCCGGCACGGCAGCGGGTCAGGGGTGCCATGAAGATTCGGTTCGGGGCCGTGATGGTACCCAAGTGGAGTTCGCTGAATAAAGTGGGCATGTTGGGTTTCTCGTAGTGCTAGGGTTTCAGACGTTAAAACGAAAATGTACCACGTCACCATCCTTCACCACATACTCCTTACCTTCCGAGCGTAAGCGCCCAGCCTCCTTGGCCCCCGATTCACCCTTGTAACGAATAAAATCGTCGTAAGCGACAACCTCGGCGCGGATAAAACCGCGTTCAAAGTCAGAGTGAATCACCCCGGCGGCCTGAGGGCCTGTGGCACCTACGGGAATGGTCCAGGCCCGCACTTCCTTTTCGCCAGCCGTAAAATAAGTGTGTAGTCCGAGCAGCCGGTAACCCGCCCGTACCAGACGGTTAAGGCCGGGTTCATCGAGCTTGAGGTCGGCGAGAAATTCGAGCCGCTCGGATTCCGGAAGTCCCGCAAGTTCCGCTTCAATAGCCGCAGAGATGGCCACCACCTCGGCACCCTCGGTCATGGCATGGGCCTCCACGGCCGCCAGTTGGGGGTTGTCTACAAATCCATCCTCGGCCACGTTGGCCACATAGAGAACCGGCTTGGCCGTCAGAAGGTGCCAGTCATGGAGAATCAGGCGTTCCTCCCCGGTGTAGTCCAGAGAGCGGGCTGGCTGGACGGCGTTCAGGGTTTCGCACACCCGTTCGGCCAGTGCCTTTTGCACCAGGAGCTTGCGGTCACCACCCTTGGCCAGGCGGGTGATCCGGTCTAGCGTGCGTTCGAGAGTGTCGAGATCGGCCAGACAAAGTTCGGTATCAATGACCGCAATATCGGACAGGGGATCAATCTGGCCCGCCACATGGATGATGTCGTCGTTTTCAAAACAGCGCACGACATGGCAGATGGCATCGGTCTCGCGGATATGGGCGAGAAACTGGTTGCCCAGACCCTCGCCCTTGGAGGCACCCGCCACCAGCCCGGCGATATCGACAAACCGCATGCCGGTGGGGATGATGGCCTTGGGTTTGACAATCGCGGCAATGGCCTCCAGACGAGGATCCGGAACCGGTACCACGCCAACATTCGGATCAATGGTACAGAAAGGGTAATTGGCAGCGGCGATGGCCGCTTGGGTCAGGGCATTGAAGAGGGTTGACTTGCCGACGTTGGGAAGCCCGACAATTCCGCATTGAAAACCCATGGAAAACTCCCTGAAAAGCCTGGAAAAGTCGTCAAGGATAGGCGCTAGAACCCCGCTAGGCTAGACTAGCCCGCGCCCACCGCGATCCATTTCTGACATAATACTAATGATTTCAACAACATGACAGTTTCAGACGGCGAGTCTGCCCAACGGCGCCATCTTGGCATCTATATCCCCACCTTCGGCGATGGCGGTGTCGAAAGGATGCTGGTCTATACCGCCCGGGGGCTTTCCGAACTCGGAGTACGGGTGGATTTTCTGGTGGATGATCCCACAGCGCCCTATCTGGGATTTTTGCCGCCGGCGGTGCGGGTCATGAGCGTCCCCGAGGGGGGACGGGCCCGTCTTGCCCATCTGATCGACTACCTGCGCCAGGAAAATCCCGTCGTCCTGATGTCCGCCAAAGGGCCCGACGACCGCCTGGCGCTGGCCGCCCGGCGCCGGGCGGGTGTGGCCACCCGGTTGTTCTTCCGGCCTGGCACTCTGGTCGCAGAACGTCTGCGGGCACGGCGCAGTAACCCGCTGCGGCGCTGGTGGGTGGCGCGGGAGATGCGCTGGATGTATGGCGAGGTCGATGGGGTGATCGCGGTCTCCCAGGGCGTCGCCCTGGATATCGCCGGGATTGCCGCGATTCCGGCGGCCAAGATTCGCGTGGTGAAAAATCCCACCCTCCTCCCGGAACTCCCGGCATTGGCCGCCGAGCCCCTGGACGATCCCTGGTTTCAACCCGGTGCCCCGCCAGTGGTGCTGGGTGTGGGAGGGCTTAGGCGTCACAAGGATTTTGCGACCCTGTTGCGGGCCTTTGCCGGGGTGCGGCACCACCGCCCGGCACGCCTGGTGATTCTCGGGGAAGGCCGGCAGCGGGAAGAACTCAAAATCCTGGGCGGGCAACTAGGGATTGCCGATGACTTGCGATTGCCGGGGTTCGTGGCCAATCCCTACCCCTATCTGGCAAGATCGGCGGTGTTTGCCTTGACGTCGCTCTCCGAAGGCTCGCCCAATGTTCTGGTCGAGGCTCTGGCCCTGGGCACCCCGGTGGTCGCCACCGACTGCCCCACCGGGCCCCGCGAGATCACCCAGAACGGCCGGTTTGGGACTCTGGTGCCAATCGGGGACGCCACCGCCCTAACCGAGGCCCTGTTGCAGACCCTCGACCATCCCCCAGACCCCGCCGGGTTGCGCCAGGCGGTGGAGGACTACACCCTGGAACGGAGCGCCCGGGGCTATCACGAGGCCCTGGGTTTTGGCCCTGTTCCGATCCCCCGCCCGGAGACCCCATGTTAGCACCGCATCTGGCCGTGCTGCTGGCTTCCCTGGCCAATGGCGGGATTGGCCGGACGCGCGTGAATCTGGTCAACGCCTGCGTCGCCCAGGGTGTACGCACCGACCTCCTGATGGCCGACCGCAAAAGCCCCTATCTGAGTCAACTCGATCCCCGGGTCAGGATCATCGATCTCCCCACCTCCCACCCCGTCACGGGGGTTCCTGCGCTGGCCTGGTATCTGCTCCGGGCGCGTCCCGAGGCCCTTCTGACCCAGCGCATCCGTGTCAATGTCCTGGCTCAGCGGGCCCGTTGGCTGGCTCGGAGCCCCACGCGCCTGTACGTTACCGCCAACACCATGATCTCCCATCAGCTCGAAAGCCTCTCGCCCGCCAAACAGGCCCGCCAGAGCGCGTTGATGCGCCGCTACTATCCCGGCAATGACGGGATTTTTGCCATTTCCCGGGCCGTGGCCGAGGATACCGCGCAGCTGTTGGGTTGGCCCGTTGAAAGAATTCCGGTGATCCACGACCCGGTGGTGACCCCGGAACTCCTGGCACTCTCCAGGACACCCCTGGCGCACCCCTGGTTTCAGCCGGGTGAATCGCCGGTGATTCTATCTATTGGCCGCCTTGAGCCGGTCAAGGATTTTCCGGTGTTGCTCGATGCCTTCGCCCGGCTACGCCAGACACGGCCCTGTCGGCTGGTCATCCTGGGTGAGGGCACCGAACGCGAGGCCCTGATGATGCAAGCCAGGGCACTCGGCGTGGCGGCGGATTTTGAACTGCCGGGCTTTGTCGCCAACCCCTACGGCTATCTTGGGCGGGCGCGGCTTTTTGTGTCTTCGTCCCGTTTCGAGGGGCTCGGAGATGCCCTGGTCGAGGCCCTGGCTGTTGGCACGCCAGTCATTGCCACTCACTGCCCTGGCGGGCCTGTCGAGGTATTGGATGGCGGGCGTTTTGGCCCTCTGGTGCCGGTGGGCGATCACACCGCGATGAGCGAGGCGATGGCCCGTCTCCTCGATCATCCACCAGCGGCCGGGCATTTGCGGGCTGGCGCGGCCCGTTTCGCGGTAGACTCCAACAGTCAGGCCTATCTGGCGCAGATGGGGCTATCCTTACATCAGATACCAAAAATTCATTAAAATGACCAAAGCCAAAAATGCGTCCCAGCAGGGTGCTTGAAGCAATGGACAACCCAAACCGAATCCCTCTACCCGACCTGAGGCAGATCGGCGTTCTTGTTGGGATCTATCTCGCCTTACGCACCCTGTTTTATGCCTTTCCCACGCTGAAGACCCTGTTTTTTATCT
>JBAXSA010000232.1:0-4914 GCA_037130945.1 Pseudomonadota bacterium
GGGTAATCACCAATTCACCCACCATGTTGATGAGGGTGTCGATCTTTTGGATATCGACACGAATCGAACTCGACGAGCCGGAGGGACTGTTGTCTCCTTTTTCACCCTTTTCAGCCTTTTCTCCCTTCTCACCTTTTCCCCCTTTTTCCCCTTTTTCCCCTTTCGGATTCGTAGTCTTGGCTACCGCAGGACGGCTCTCGGTCTTGACGGGCAAAGAGGGTTCCGGCGGTGGGACGGCCGGCGGTGAAACCGCTAGGGGTATCTGGGTGGAAACGGCCGCCATGACGACCGTTGGCTGGCATTCCCGGCTCTCCTCTTCGCCGGTCTCGGGAATCAAGGGCAGGATGGCCAGATCGCACTCATCCTCGACCCAGGCAAAGACATCGTCCAGTGCGCTTCGGGAGACCTCGCCATACAAAAATAGATCCCAGGACAGGCAACAATCTTCCGGTTCAAAGGCCCCCAGCCGTGGAATTGCCGAGGTGTCCGCCGTGATCTTCAAATCCCCCAGTAGCGCCAACTCGCGTAAAACCCGCAACGGATCATTGCCACTGCGCATCATGTGCGGCAGCGGGCTAAAGACGATATGCCAGCCTTTAGGCCTGACGGTCAGAGGGGGCTGAGTAGTGGCCGGTACGGCTGCGGCAGGGGAGGGCGGCGGTGAGGGGGTGGCATTCCGTAAAAACTGATCGAGGGCCTCTTTCTGTGCCAGTACCCGCACTTCATCGAAGGACTGGCCGTCCTGGGCCGCTTTGAGCATCATTCGCAGCACATCCACAGAATGCAGCAACAGATCCGCACCGGTTGGCGTGATGGGACGACGGCCATCGCGCATCTGATCGAGCAGGGTCTCCATGACATGGGTAAAGGTGGCAATGTGCGTGAAACCAAAGGTGCCGCTACCCCCTTTGATGGAATGCGCCGCCCGGAAAATGGCGTTGATCTGCTCGGGGTCGACCGCGCTCGGATCCATATTCAGCAACCCGGACTCCATGACATCCAGGCTCTCGAAGCTTTCCTCAAAGAACACCTGATGAAATTGGGCCATATCAATCGTCATCGCGCCTTCCCATTAACTCGGTTGCGTTGCCACGATGCGCCCTATTTGTAGAGCCCCTCCCCTCCGAACCGAAGGATAAAAAACCACTCGGGGGATTTTACACGGTCATCAGGCTGGCGTGCCGATCCCGTCTCATCGGGAGAGGGATTTTTCCATCAGCCCAGGCTTGTGGTCAGCCGATCCAGGGCTTTTTGCAGATTTTCCATACTGGTGGCAATGGACAAGCGCACATAGCCGTGAAGCCCGAACGCCGAGCCTGGCACCAGTGCGACACCGGCTCGCTCGATCAAATATTCCGCCAGATCGATGTCATTCTGAATCCCCGTCAGGCGCTCGATGGCCTTCGAGACCCGCGGAAAACAGTAAAAAGTTCCGTCGGTAGGCAGACATTCGACGCCCGGAATCCGGTTGAGACGCTCCACCACATAATCGTGCCGAGCCTTGAAGGCTAATCGCATCTCGTGAACGCAATCCTGGGATCCCTGCAAGGCCTCCTGAGCCGCCACCTGAGAGATCGAAGTGGGATTGGAGGTGCTTTGAGACTGGATATTTTTCATGGCCTTGATGATTTCACTGGGGCCTGCGGCATAGCCAATGCGCCAGCCGGTCATGGCATAGGCCTTGGAAACGCCATTGAGTACCAGGGTGCGATCCTTGAGATCCGGGCAGACATTCAGGATATTCGAGAATGCGCCTTCTCCCCAGTAAATATGCTCGTACATGTCATCACTGGCGATCAGCACTCGCGGATGTTCCCGCAATACGCTACCCAAGGCGCGCAGTTCCTCGGGGCGATAGGCCATGCCACTGGGATTTGAAGGGCTGTTCAGAACGACCAGGCGGGTCTTGTCGGTCATGACCGCAGCCAGTTGATGGCTGGTAATTTTAAAATGCTGTTCCAGGCTGGCGTTGATAAAAACCGGTTGGGCACCCGCCAAAAGCACCATATCGGGGTAGGATACCCAGTAGGGGGCGGGGATGATGACCTCGTCGCCAGGATCGAGAAACGCCTGAGCCAGGTTGAAGAAACTCTGTTTGCCGCCGCACGACACCAGAATCTGATCTAGCCGGTAAGTGAGGCCGTTTTCCCGTGAGAATTTCTCGATGATCGCCTGTTTGAGGCCGGGGGTGCCGTCGACCGCCGTGTATTTGGTGAATCCCTGGTGGATCGCGGTGATCGCCGCCGCCTTGATGTGTTCCGGGGTATCGAAATCTGGCTCACCTGCCCCCAGACCGATGACGTCCCTTCCCGCCGCCTGCATCTCTGCGGCGCGTGCGGAGACTGCGAGGGTCGGTGAGGGCTTGATGGATTTGACACGCGCCGATAGTTTAATACTCATGATGGGTTGAATTCCTCTCAGTGTGACGGTGGGGGGATAAATAATCCGGTACGATAAAAAATCCGTGGCATTTCGTCTAGTGTAACCCCCTATGTCCGAGCTTTTTCACCTTCAGAGTCTCTTTGCGCCCGCCGGCGATCAACCCCAGGCGATCACCAGCCTGCTGGCGGCCCTTCGTGCCGGCGAGGCCAGCATGACCTTGCTGGGTGTGACGGGTTCCGGCAAAACCTTCACCGTGGCCAATCTGATTCAGGCCCTTCAGCGGCCAACCCTGATTTTGGCCCCCAACAAGACCCTGGCCGCCCAGTTATATGGCGAAATGAAAGGCTTTTTTCCCAGCAATGCGGTGGAGTACTTTGTATCCTATTACGATTATTACCAACCCGAGGCCTATATGCCGTCCTCGGATACCTATATCGAGAAGGATGCCTCCATCAACCAGCATATCGAGCAGATGCGCCTATCCGCCACCAAGGCCCTGCTGGAACGCCGCGATACGGTGCTGGTGGCCACGGTTTCGTCGATCTATGGTCTGGGAGATCCCCGCAGCTATCTGAGCATGGTCATCCATCTGGTCAAGGGCGAGTCACTCGATCAGCGCACCCTGCTGCGCCGCCTGACCGAACTGCAATACAGCCGCAACGAATTGACCCTGGAACGAGCGACCTTTCGGGTTCGGGGTGATCTGATCGACATCCACCCGGCGGAATCGGACGACGAGGCGGTGCGTGTCGAACTCTTCGATGACGAGATCGTTGGCCTGGCCCTGTTCGATCCTCTCACGGGTGCCATCCGGCGGCACCTGCCCCGGTATACGATCTTTCCCAAAAGTCATTATGTCACCCCCCGCGAGACCGTGCGCGCCATGGCCACGGAGATCCAGGCCGAACTCATCGAACGCCTGGCCGCCTTGCGGGCCCTCAACAAATTGGTCGAGGCGCAGCGGCTTGAGCAGCGCACCCGGTTTGATCTGGAAATGCTGAACGAGCTGGGCTATTGCCAGGGCATTGAAAATTATTCCCGGTATCTGTCCGGCCGTCAGCCGGGCGAGCCACCGCCGACCCTGTTCGATTACCTACCCGCCGATGCCCTGTTGGTGATTGACGAAAGTCACGTCACCATCCCGCAGTTGGGCGGCATGTTCAAAGGGGATCGTTCGCGCAAGGAAGTCCTGGTGGAATATGGCTTTCGTTTGCCCTCAGCACTGGACAATCGCCCCCTGATGTTCGATGAGTTCCTGGCCCGTTCGCCCCAGACTATTTATGTCTCTGCCACGCCACGCGCCTTCGAGATCGAACGCTCCGGTGGCGTGGTCGAACAGGTGGTGCGCCCCACGGGTCTGCTGGATCCAGAAGTCATCATCCGTCCCGCCAAGCATCAGGTGGAGGATCTTTTATCGGAGATTCGCGAGCGGATCCGGCGGTCGGAGCGGGTTCTGGTGACCACGCTCACCAAGCGCATGGCTGAGGATTTGTCGGAGTATTTTCTGGAGCAGGGGATCAAGGTTCGCTACCTGCACTCCGACATCAACACGGTGGAGCGGGTTGAAATCATTCGCGAGCTTCGCCTCGGCACCATTGATGTGTTGGTGGGCATCAACCTGCTCCGGGAGGGATTGGACATTCCGGAGGTGTCACTGGTCGCGATTCTGGATGCCGACAAGGAAGGCTTCCTGAGATCGCGGGATTCTCTGATCCAGACCATTGGCCGGGCGGCGCGCCATATTCATGGTCAGGCGATTCTTTATGGAGATACCCTCACCGGATCGATGCAAAGAGCCCTGGATGAGACCCTGCGGCGCCAGAAAAAACAGGCCGACTTCAACCGCCTTCACGGCATTGAGCCGCAAAGTGTGCGGAAGGCGGTGACCGATATTTTGGAATCGCAAGGCAGAACAGCCGGACATCCTCGCCCTATGGCCGTGCCAGACCCTTATGAAACGATGACGCCGCCGCAACGGATCATCGAAATGAAACGGCTGGAACGCCGCATGTTTGATCATGCCCAGGCCCTGGAATTTGAGGCGGCGGCCCAGCTAAGAGACCAATTGCGGACGTTGCGGGAACGCTGGCTGGAAAGCTGAGACACCCCCAAGGGACATCCAAAGTGACGAGCCCCTTTGTTTCATCTTGCAGATTGTTGGTATAATGGCCTCTCTCATCCCTGGTAGCTCAGCTGGTAGAGCGGGTGACTGTTAATCACTAGGTCCGTGGTTCGAGTCCACGCCGGGGAGCCAAATAAATCATGAGTTTGCGTCACATTTTCCGGCTGCTGTTTGTGATGGTGTGCCGGAAGATGTGCGCGGTGACTCAATCGCTTTGGCATGATCGGCTAGATGCCCCACAGATTTCAGTGTATTCGAGAATCCCTGTTGGGTTTATGCCTACGTTGCCACCGTCTCGACCTCGAAACCGACGATGTTGCGATCCTCGCGGCTGAATTCGACGCCGATCAAATGGATGGGACAACCCTCGGCGCGGTATTTGTCGGCATAGCCCCGATCCTGAAGCTGAC
>JBAXSA010000233.1:0-4913 GCA_037130945.1 Pseudomonadota bacterium
GTGCATAAGTTCGTCGAATTAGTTAAACAGTCAGTCGCGGGAGGGACAGGATTCACTCCCTGGCCCATAGGTGTTCTGGATTTTTTCCGCCTAAGCATTCAAAGCGTCTTGTATTCTCGCGACAGAAGATTTTCGATTTCGATAATTCGGATCAAATAACTCATTTGTAAATAGTTCTATATTTTTGAGCAACAAGTCTAAATTGTTTTTGCAATCATCTAATAGAAACGCAAGAACATAATGCGATATATGAACAAAAACATGGCTTATGCACTGGTAGCTAATGGCAAATTTCTTATCTTCACTTAATTTACACCCTTCGACTGTTTGACAGGCTCACAGCTAACGGCGAACAGGGGTCTGTAGGGATGTTGATTACGGCCATACCCTAACCTTGTAGAGCAACGAACTGAGGTAGCATTCGTGGGTACGTCTTAACGACCCGTTTCAAACGTAGCAGATTCTCACCGCTTTCCCTGGTCATAAAAGCTAAAAACCTTTCAGCTCCAAACTCCGGCCTTTAGGCCAGGGTGTTATGACAAACTCGCCTCTTCGCGGTTGATGGCGTCATCCAGTGCCCCCTGAATAGCATCCAAGAGTTTTTCGCGGTTTTCCACCTGGGTAAAGGCCTTGAGGGGTATGAGTCTGGACAGTGCCTTGAATTCCCTGAGAAAATTGATCTCGCCCTCGATCCCTCGCACACCCAGGACGGCGGGCAGGACGGCAATGTCTTGCGCGTGAATCCAGGTTTTTTCAGACAGGGTGAGCAGCTGACCCAGCAATTGCACCGGCGCATCTGGCCGGATCCCAAAGACACCGAGACGTTTGGCCAGATCCCCGCAACCTTCGCGCAATCCGGTCAGCACATGCAGACGAAAGAGATCATCCAGGGTGGCCTTCAGGGCCGCCGGTTCCCGGGAGCCCTGGGTGGCGGCCAGGTCGGCCCCCGCCGCCTGCATCAAAAAACTCAGCCCACGATCCAAATTTTCGTCGCCAAACTGTTCTAAAAGAGCCCCATAGGTGCCGTTCAGCCCCGGATACCGCACCAGGGTGTCGCGATAAAAATCCCGCAGCGACTGGACATCCGCGAGTCCTGCCTTTTGACCGTCCTTCGCCACTTGGGCGATGTTGATGCCCGCCCGAATGTTGGGACCCTGCTCGGTTTGCAGCCGCTCCAGGGCACCCCGGACGGCGGCGCGAAGCTCGGGTGGAGCCTCTTCCGCATCCAGGGTGTCCCGCAGTAGCTCAAGCAACAGGAACTGGTGGCTGGGGTCGCGTGATAACTTGCCGACATGATCCAGTATCTCGCCGGCATCACTGGGCGATTGCCGGCGCAGCTCCTCAACCAGGGCCTCGAAGGCCTCGCCGTCGGGGAGATCCGGGAGCGCCTGCTGAAGCTCTTCGATACGTTCGCGAAGGGATTGCGAGTCGATCCCTCCCATCTTGCGTTCCTTGAGGGATTTTTCGGTACGCTCACTAAAACCGAAGGTCAGTTCCTCGGCGGCGTTCTGTACCAAGGACGATACATCCAGCCGCTGTACGGATTCCCCCCCATAGGCACCCGACAGGGTAAGATTTTCAGGGGTATCTTGAGGGGAGACAAAGCTAAAAGGATTGAGGGCAGGGGCCGAGTCGACCCGTTGTTGTATTGTCAATCAAAACCCCTTGGAGGAAACAAAGGTGCAGTATGCGGTCGGTGATCTTAGCATCTCTCGGACGGGCCGGATTCGTCAACAGATAGGCGCATGAAGAGCGTCAGGCAGTTGTAATATCCCTCGCGACGGTATTCGATGCGATCCATCAGCTGGGATACGATGTGAATACCTAATCCCCCGATGGGGCGGTCAACCAGGGGAAGATCGGTTCGGGGCACGGGGCGGGTCAGGGGATTGAAGGGGATACCCCGATCCCGGAACTGGAGGCGTAGTTCCTCTTTCCCGACCACGCAGTGGATCTCGACGGGTGATTCAGCCCTTCCATGGGAAAGGATGTTGGTGAGTATCTCGTCTGACACCAAGTTGATCTTGGCGATCAGTGCCGGGGGCAGACCCGCAGCCCGGAAAAACCCATCGAGCTGATCCAGAATGGCCGTGAAATCGCCGGTGTCATCGGGCAGAGTCAGATGAACCGATGGCATTCCTAGCATCCTTCAAAAAGGCCCGAAGATCCAACTCCCACCGCTCCAGCATCGCCTTCCGTTCGGCCCAGTCGGGGAGCGTGCGAGACAGCGTCGCCCAGAACTCCGGCGAGTGGTTCCGGTGGGCAAGGTGGACGACCTCGTGGGCCACGACATACTCAAGCGCCGGGGTCGGGGCCTGCACGAGCCGCCAGTGGATCCGGATCACCTGGTCTTGTCCGCAGGAGCCCCAACGGCTCCGGGCGTCGGACAGCCGATACCCAGTCGCCTGTACTCCGAGCGTCGTCTCGTGGCGATGTCCGAACCGATCCACCTCATCCAGTGCCCGCTCTCGCTTCGAGACCCCGATGTAGTCCACGATGAGCCTGTGGCCTTTGTTCGCCCCATGGCGTCGGTTGGTGCGGGCGGTGTCCTGCGGGATGTCGTTGATGCGGACGAGAGTGGCCACGAGCAGGGGCTTGAACAGCACCTCGTTCTCGCGGGGGCGGAGGATGGGATGCTCGTCGGGGTGGATGGTGCGGTAGCCGTGGGCCTTGAGCCGGTCGAGGATGGGTTTTTCGGCCAGGGTGTACTCGTTGGCGTGGGTCATGGGGTCACCTTGGCCTTCACGTAGCGAAGCAGGCCGAAACGATGCTACGCCACCCGCACCTCGATATGACGCCCCAGAGCACGTGCCGCCGCCTCGATCTGCTCGAAGCGCGAAGCATGGTTGAGATCGAACAGCCGATCCACCTGCGGCAGATGCCAGCCCAAGCGGCGGGCCAGATCGGTCTTGCGCAATCCCTGCTCGGTCATCGCCTGATACACGCCCAGCTTCGCGCACTCCAGCGCGGAAGGGCGCACCGTCGGGCGGCCATTCGCGGCGGATGGCACGGGCAGGGGAATACGATCATTGACGTAGAACAGCAGCGCGGACTCCAGCGCTTCGACCGCGTAAAGCAAGGCTTCGTCTTCATCGTCGCCTTGGGTGATGGCTTCTGGAATATCTGGGAAAGTTACGACAAAGCCGCCCTCGGGCTGGGCTTCGAGAATCACGGGGTAATCGAACATGGCTTATTTTCCTTTCAGACTTTCAGACTTTCAGACCGAGTTGCTTCTTGATGCCTTCCACCGTGCCGGTCTGTAACTCGGCGTTATGCATGGGCAGGATCGAACGCTTACCATTCAAGAACACATGCAGATGCGATCCCTTGCCCGGCGCGAAGGTCGCGCCCTGTTTGGTCAGCCAGCGTTTGAATTCGTTCGAGTTCATGGCTGAATTCTAAACACTTCTGTTGTGTTTATCAAGAGTCACCCGAACCTTTCCGGTGAGGAGGTCTTGGAGGAGGCTGGCCTCGGTCTGCTCAAGCGAACGGACGGGGCGCGGTGTCAAGGGGGTTGACTGTTGTAATCGAACGACTACAATTTAACTATGTTCTCGATCCTCCAGCTTCCCGAATTCGCCACCTGGTTATCCAGTCTTAAGGATGGCATGACGCATCGTCGCTTGGCTCGCCGTCTGGAAAAGGCCAAAAATGGCAATCTGGGCGATGTACAACCGGTTGGCGAAGGCGTGTTCGAGATGCGGGAGCATTTCGGGCCGGGCTGGCGCATGTACTACATCCAGCGCGGCGCGGTGCTGATCGTAATGCTGGGCGGTGGCGATAAATCGACACAGGCCGCCGATATTTCCAAGTCCATCAAGCTGGCCGCCACACTGGAGGATTAAGCCATGACCAAGAAGATTAAGATTTCCGACTTGCCAGAGTTCGACATGGCCGAGCATCTTCCAGACGAGCAGGCAATGGTTGAATACCTGAACGTGGTACTTGAGGAAAACAATCCATCGGCACTGGCCGATGCGTTGGGAACCATTGCCCGCGCTCGCGGCATGAACGAAATCGCCAAAGCTTCTGGAATCACCCGCGAGGCGCTATACAAGGCATTGCGTCCCGGAGCGCAGCCCCGATTTGAGACGATAAGCCGAGTTTGTGCGGCGCTGGGAGTCAAGCTTGTAGCGCAAGCCGCTTAATGCCTAGCGGTAATTACCGAATCGATCCAGTATCCATGAGGGAACTTGATCCGGGAAATTGGGAGTAGTCATGGAGTCACCCGAACCTTGCCGGTGAGGAGGTCTTGAAGGAGGCCAGCCTTGAGCGAGGTTAGTCTTGATAGACAATGACTCGCGACGCTGCCAGCATCCGAGGCTGACGTGACCTGCTCTACGATTGAACGCTGCTCCGCGAGGCTCGGTAGTGGTAGCTTCGTGGTTTGAACATCTTGTCCGTTGACCTTGAGGGTGCCATTGGTGGTCTTCGCCTTTTTCAGAAGTTGATCGTGTCCCAATCGCGAGTTGATGGAGAGAAGTAGAAAGATCGGATCCACTTGTTCGCAGGGCACGAGCCGCATGAGGATGTCCGGATAAATACAACCTTCTGGATGGTTCAGTACTACCCCAGCGGAACCAACGTATGCGGGATTTGCGTTCCCCCTCACGAGGAGGATGTCGCCAGTCTTGACCCTAAAGTGCTTTGAACTCTCGGGGTCAACGTCCGCGTACTTCAGGTTTTCAGTGATGTCGATTCGTCCATTACGGATTGCAGCAATCGAGAATGTTGGCACTCCGGAATCAGCTTCCTTTGGGGATAGCCCGTTGGTTGGGTTGCCCACAATGAGGCTACCGACCTGGCGAACCTCCCACTCCTCCGGAATCTCCCCAATCTCCGTCTGCTTGAACCGAGTATGCCCCGGCAGGCCACGGGTCAGCAGGTCTTGGAGCAGCCCCTCCTTGACCCGC
>JBAXSA010000234.1:0-4911 GCA_037130945.1 Pseudomonadota bacterium
CCGCCTGCCAAACCTCGACGGAATGGGCTAGGCCATGGCCGTGCAAGACCTGATAACCCGCAATCATCCCCGTGGTTAGCCAGGTACCCTCATCGGCCCTGACCGTGGCGCAGGCGGTAATAACCTCGTTAAAACACCGATCCAGAGTGCAGGAGAATCCCTCTCGGCGCAGGGTCTTGCGCAGACTGCGAGAGAGATGCAGAGCCTCGGGATACAGCACCCAGCGGGGATCTGGGGACCACCACAAGAGGGGATCATCCGCGTTGAACCAGGGAAATATGCCCTGGCGATAGGCTCCCACCAAACGCTCCGGGCTCAGATCGCCCCCAATGGCCACAAGCCCATTGGGGATCGTTTCTGCCCATTCTGGATCCGGAAAGGGGACGGCAGGATCAGCATCGAGTCTAAAAATCATCGCGGTCAACCCTGAAAAATACGCCAAGGATGGATGGGAGTCCTTAAACGGGAGACTATAATCGGTAAAGCCTGAAGGATAAATCACGCAGGGTACCCTTAAACCTTGATCCCAAGCCCTCTTGGGCCTTTTTTAGGATATTGCACCATGGCATTTCCCAAGGATTTTCAATGGGGCGCGGCCACTTCTGCCTTTCAGGTGGAAGGTTCGCCCCGGGCCGATGGGGCCGGCGAAAACATCTGGGAACGCTTTTGCCGAGAACCAGGACGTATTTTTAACGGCGACACCGCCGAGGTGGCCTGCGACCATTACCGGCGATTTTCCGAAGACATCGCCTGGATGCGCAAGATCGGCCTGACGGCCTATCGTTTCAGCATTGCCTGGGCGCGTGTCATGCCCAATGGCACTGGGCGGATCAATCAGAAAGGCCTGGATTTTTACCGGCGGCTGGTGGATGAACTTCGCGAGGCCGGTATTGAGCCCTTTGCCACCCTCTACCACTGGGATCTTCCCGCAGTTCTCCAGGATCGGGGTGGCTGGCCCGCGCCCGATGCCCCCCAATGGTTTGCCGAATACGCCTCGGCGGTGTTCCGCGCCCTGGACGGGCCGGTCAGATACTGGATGACCCTTAACGAACCCTGGGTGGTGGTGGATGCTGGTTACCTGCACGGCGTCCATGCCCCCGGTCGTCGAAGCCCGCGTGAGGCCGCGTTGGCCGCTCACCATCTT
The DNA here is from genome assembly GCA_037130945.1 of Pseudomonadota bacterium. Taxonomy (GTDB): domain Bacteria; phylum Pseudomonadota; class Gammaproteobacteria; order Chromatiales; family Chromatiaceae; genus JBAXSA01. Next base: position 1,145 of record JBAXSA010000234.1, read on the forward strand.
CTGCGGGCCCATGCGGACGCCGTGGCGGTCTATCGCCAAGAGGGCCGTCACCAGATTGGGCTGGTCGTCAATCTCGAACCCCAATATCCCGCCTCGGAGACCCCCGCCGATCAGGCCGCCGCCCGCCGCGCCCACGCCTACCTGAATCGCTGGTTTCTCGACCCGGTGTTTTTAGGCCGCTACCCCTCGGCATTTCCGGCCATGTTTGGCGACGCCTGGCCAGACTTTTCCCCCGAGGATCTGGCGAGCTTCCGGAATCCGGGGGATTTTTTAGGCATCAACTACTACAGCTGCGGCCGGATGCGAGATGCCCCCGGCACCCTGCCCCCCCAGGCGCACCCCGTCAAACCCAGAGATCGGGCCTACACGGCCATGGACTGGGAGATCTACCCCCAAGGTCTCACGGACACTCTGATTTGGGTCAAACGCCGTTACGGCGATATCCCAATCTATATCACCGAAAATGGTGCCGCCTTCGAAGAACCCGATCAGGTGACGGACACCCTGATGGATACCGCCCGCATGGACTATTTGCGTGCCCATCTTTGTGCCCTACGGGTAGCCTTGGCCCAAGGGGTGGATATTCGCGGCTATTTCGCCTGGTCTCTGTTCGATAATTTTGAATGGGGATTGGGTTTTTCCAAACGTTTTGGCTTGATCCATGTGGACAGGCGTCATCAACATCGCACCCCCAAGGCCAGCGCCGGCTATCTGAGCCGGATTATTGCGAGCCACGGCATGGCTCTCGACGAAGATCCGTAATCCGTGTATAAAATAGTTTTCTATATTTTATGCAACTATCTGAACGTAAACCTGGCCGCAAACCCCTATGGCCAGTGGTTGTGAGCGCATGAGCCGGCGCTTGTTGGTGGAAGTGGCGATTCAGGAACTCGTCATCTGGGAAGCCGGGCGTCTGGCAGGCCGCTATCCCGTTTCAACGGGACGCAAGGGGGTAGGCGAAGTGTTGGGCAGCGAATGTACTCCCCGAGGTCTTCATCGTATCCGCCTGAAGATCGGCCAGCACTGTCCGGTTAATACCGTGTTTTTGGCTAGGCGCCCAACGGGTGAATGTTATCAGCCGGAACTGGCCGTTCGTTACCCGGGTCGAGACTGGATTCTCACCCGGATTCTCTGGCTCAGTGGCCTGGAACCGGGATTTAATCGTGGCATCAGCCATGAAGGGCACCCGGTGGACACCCTGCGACGTTTTATTTACATCCACGGCACCCCCGATGAAACCCCTTTGGGCGTGCCAGGCTCGCGAGGCTGTATTCGCATGCGCAATGAAGATCTGCTGGTGCTGTTTGACTGGGTGCAAGCCGGCGACTTGGTCGAGATTGTGGGCTAGGAGTTTGTTCGACTCAGGGCGAATCCCGCAGAAAGACGGCAGCCCCTAGATGGCGCAGGGAGGCTCCCGACACCTGATAGGTCTTCTCGTTATTGAAAATCCATAGCAGTTGGGTTCCTCGTGCCTTGGGCGGGCGTGGCGGCGGCGCGATGCCGTCGGTAAACAGGATCAGGCCGTCGTAGCCAACATGCTGATCGAGATAGGCAATCGGCGCGTTGAAATCGGTTCCCCCGCGCCCTTCGATGACGATCTCGCGACGGGCGCGCTTGAGGGAAAGCGGCTCGCCATGGATCTCGGTATCGAAGGCGATCACATCGACTTGCTCCACGCCGTATTTGAAAAAACGGTTGACGATGGAAAACCCCAATGCAAGATCCCGGTCGCTCATGGAGCCGCTGACATCGACCGCCACCAACAGACGGGTGGTGAAATCGTAGCGGCTCCCCATGTATAAAAATCCATAACGGCGACTGGGTTTCATCCGGGTCAGGCGCCGCCGGCTGGAAAGCACCGACGCCCGGAAGCGCCGCAACACGGCGCGATAGTCGAGGCGGGGTTGGCCATTGGCCAGCACCCGCTGGCGGATGGTGCCGGGCAGGGTGCCCCAACGCTGAGTGAGTTCGGCATCGGCGACACGCTCGTCGATGCGCTCGCTGATCAGTTCGTCCTCACCCCATTCGCGGGTATTTTCCAGGCCGACGACCGGGGAGACGGCATAGTCCTGGAGTGGCGATGGCCGGCCAGCGGCGGCATCCGTTCCCTCTGTGTCGACGTCTCCCTTTTGGTGACTCGCCGCCCCTGGTTGCGGCTCGGGTGCCGGCGGGGCCTGAAGCAGAAGTTGGTGGTGATAGAACTCGTAGAACTGACGGTCGTGGTCGTGATGGCCGAACACCTCTGTGGCAGTGGGCAGGGGTAGCGGCAGGCGCAGGTGTTCCTGCAAGGTGATGTTGCTGGCCAGATAGGCGATGTGCGGCGGCAGCAGCCGGCGTGAATAGGGGTGTTTGAGGAGAATGCGCACGGCCTCGGCGCGCAGGGTGGCCTCCAGCTCGGTGGGGGTCAGAGCCTCGATGAAGCTCGGGTTGTAACCGATGACGCCACCGCCCACGCGGATAGTAGCGATCGGCTCGATGGCGAGACGGTGGTCGCTCCAGAGGCTGAACAGCACGGGCTCGGTGAGAAACCAGCGTTCCAGGACACGTCCCATGCGTTCGCGTGCGACGATAGCCATGGCCATGACATTACCCCTTGATGCCGGCGATGTAGTCGGTAACCAGGGTCAGGATCTCCACCGAGCCGGAACACAGCGCCATGGCACGCTCGAATTTCGGGTTTTCCAACAGCGAGGCGAAATGGGCAATGGCCTCGTTCTGCCGGGTGGTCTTGAGGGTCTTCAAATAGGCCAGGAGGTTCTTCAGGATAGTCGGTGCCTGGGTCACCGGTTGCGCCAGGCCGTGTATCCACAGCAACATCCGTTCGTTGAGTTGGATCAGCTCGTGCAGCGACAGCGCCTTGACTCGCGCCTGGTGTTCGCGCCATTGCAACAGCACCTGCTCCGGCGAGAGCTGATGGGTGGCTGCCAGATACTGCTGCAAGGCCATGGCCGCCGGGGTGCCGACCATGCCGGCAATGGCCTTGATCTGTAGTGGGCCGAGGGCTGGGTGCGGGGCCATGAATTCGGCCACCTTGGCCCAGGCGCGGCGATCCGGCGTCTTGACCAGATCAGAAAAACCCGCCAGATCCTCCGTGGTCTTGGCACCATCCAGATGAAAGGGCTGCTCCTGGATAAAGGCGGTGACGCGGCCATCCAGCCCCCGCGCGTTGGCCCACAGCAGCCAGTCCTCCAGAGTCGGTGCGAACTCGTAGAGGTTAAAACGCGACACCAGCGCCGGATCCAGGTCGGTGAGCTGGTATTCCTCGCCATGGTTGATGGCCGCCACCACCCGGCTGCCGGGTGGGAGGGACTTGCCGGCGAGACGCCGATTCAGGGCCAAGTCGTAGATGGCCTGGAGGATCTCGGGGCGGGCGCGGTTGAGTTCGTCGAGAAACAAAACGATGGGTTTTTCGCCGAGGGGCCACCAGTAGGGCGGCAAAAACACCGAGCATCCGGTCTGTTCGTCCTTATGCATCAGGCCGATGAGATCACCGGGGTCGCTCATCTGCCCCAGGAAGAAGGACTCCACCGACAGACCCATCTGCGAATACTGCTGTTTAATGATCTCCGATTTGCCGATACCGTGCTTGCCCACCAGCAAGAGGTTCTGGCTGGCCGGGGTTTGGATCAGTAATTCCTTAAGCTCGTGGGCGTCGAGACGAATGGCCATGGCGGAAAACTCCAGGTTCAGGAAGAGGGGACGGGATCGGGCTTGATCCAATCCTTGTGGCGGGTGATCTGGATGGTCTTGAAGCGGATCTTGTGCTG
>JBAXSA010000235.1:0-4880 GCA_037130945.1 Pseudomonadota bacterium
TTTCCCAGGGGCCGGCGGCGTTGGCGCGAGAATTGGCGCGCATTGCGCCAGAGTATGCCTTCCGCCAAGTACTCTCGCGCGGTGGCTGGTACCGGTTGGGGGGTGTCATCGACGCGGCCGGTCAGACAGTCGCCCATCACCTGAAGCAGTGGGCCGAGGCCGAACTGGCCACCCATGACGACGACATGCAGGCCTTGGCGGAGGATTATGCGGGACGTGGCTTCAGAGCCACTCGCCTGACCGGCAAGACCCATTACTGGGTCGCCCGCACGGGGCCGGGCACGGCGGAATATTTGCAGATGGAGATCGAAGAACTTCAGGAAGTGGTCTGCCACGCGCTATTCGAGCCGAACGATCTACCCGACAACCTGGAGGAACTGGTTGATCCGCGTGAGGACTGTGGTCTTCGTCTGGTACCGCTTGGCGTACCTTTTTACAGCCTTCGCCGTGTCACTCAGGTGGCCGATTTTCTCGACCGCATGCGCTCGCAGCGGCCAGATCCACAGTCGATTCATCGCTTCATCGAGTCCTGGGATCAATCCAGCGCGGGACATTCTGTCCCGTTTTCCCATCATTGGGTGATTGCTGTGCGTGAATACCTTGACCGCTATCGCCAAACAATACTCGAAGCCACGCCGGTCGTGGCGATCAATGGCCGATTGCCCAAATTCGAATCCGCCTTCGGTGCCCGTGGCCTGGCCCTACACGATGCCTTGATGCGATTCGACAGCCAGGTGGGTTACCGGATGGCGTGGTTCTTTCACATGCTGACGACCAAGACGGTGCCACATGCGGTCGCCGTGGCCGTCGTCGAGGATCAGCAGGCCGGTTTCAGCTACCTGCCGGAACGGGATCTCCAGGTGACCAAGGACTGGCTGCACCAGCCGTTCGGATTCTGAGGTGCCAAACCTTGCCTAGCCCCTCACCCAATCACCGCCACAGCCTTGATCTGCGCCCAAAGCGCAAGACCCGGCGCGAGTCCGAGGGCAGCCGCCGACCGTTGGGTAATACGCGCCAGGATCGGTGAAGTGCCGACCTGAAGACGTGCCAACGCCAGGGCCGGATGGCTGTCTCCCCCGAACGCCGTGACGGTGGCTTGCAGAGTGTTGAGGATGCTGGTACCCATGGGTGGCCGCAGGGCCAGGCTGACATCACGGGCGAGGATGCGTACCCGCAAGCCGTGACCCAGCGGATGGCCGGGATCCCGCACCCAGAGGCAGCCCCCCGGAAACTCGACGCGCGCCAGATGCCAGGCGGCATCGCGTTCAACAACCTGGGCTTCGAGTACCACGCCGGCGTCCTCGCCCAGATAGATCGGCAGATCAAGACGTGCCAGGGTCTCGGTCAGTGGCCCCTGGGCCAGGGCACGACCCTCCGCCATGACCACCAAGTGGTCGGCGAGCCGAGCCACCTCGTCCGGGGCATGGCTAACATAAATCACCGGAATCTCCAATTCGTCGTGCAAGCGTTCAAGGTAAGGCAGAACTTCCTGCTTGCGGGCGTGGTCAAGAGAGGCCAGTGGTTCGTCCATCAATAAAAGGCGCGGGCTGGTGGCGAGCGCCCGGGCTATGGCAACGCGGCTTTTCTCGCCACCCGACAGACGGTCGGGCATGCGATCCAGCAGGTGATCGATGCCTAGCAGTTCGATGGCGTGTTCGACCGAGACGCGGCGTTCGCGCTCGGCAATGCGGCGGCGGCCAAAGTCGAGATTGGCCGCGACTGTCAAGTGCGGGAATAGCCGTGCGTCCTGAAAAACATAGCCCAAAGCGCGGCAATGGGTGGGCACCCGATGGCCGCCATCCTGCCAGGTGTCGCCATTGACGGCGAGATAGCCCTCATTCGTGCGTTCAAGCCCGGCGATAATGCGCAACAAAGTGGTTTTTCCGGAACCCGAATGGCCAAAGAGGACGGTCACGCCACGACCCGGCAGTTCAAGATCAACATCGAGCGAGAAACCGGGGTAGGCCAGGCGAAACCGTGCGAGGATCTCAGACACGCCGGGCCTGCTGCCTGGCTGGGTTGAGCGCATGGAGAATCATCAGCACAACGAAGGAAAAGGCCACCAGGCCACCCGCGAGCCAGTGGGCCTGGCTATATTCGAGGGCTTCGACGTGATCGTAAATGCTTAACGACACCACCCGCGTGGTGCCGGGTATGTTGCCGCCAATCATCAGCACGACGCCAAATTCACCCACGGTGTGGGCAAATCCCAAAATGGCGGCGGTCAGGAATCCGGGCCGGGCCAGCGGCACGACCACGGAAAAGAAGCGATCCCACGGTCCGGCGCGGAGCGTGGCAGCGGCTTCCAGCAGTGACTCGCCAATAGCCTCGAAGGCATTGCGTAGGGGTTGAACGACAAAGGGCAGCGAATAGATCACCGAGGCGACCACCAGGCCAGCAAAGGTAAAGGGCAGCAGACCGAGGCCAAGCCATTGGGTCAATCGGCCCACCGCGCCATGGGGGCCGAGCCACACCAGCAGGTAAAAACCCAGCACGGTCGGCGGCAGCACCAACGGCAGGGCGACCACCGCGCCAATCGGGCCTTTCAGGGGCGAGCGGGTGCGAGCGAGCCACCAGGCAATGGGCGTGCCGATGAGCAGCAGCAGGAGGGTGGTGAGGCTGGCGAGCTTGAGCGTCAGCCAGATCGCGTCGAAATCGGTATCGGTCATCTATCCATCGTAACCGAAGCTACGAATGATCGCCCTGGCCTGATCGCCACGCAGGTATTTCATGAATGCCTCGGTAGCCAGTTTGCCTTGACCCCTATTGAGTATCACGGCATCCTGGCGAATTGGCCGGTACAGGCTGGTTGGCACGATCCACGCCGAGCCGCTGTTGATCTGGCCATCTTTGAAGACCTGCGACAGGGCGACAAAACCCAATTCGGCATTGCCGCTGATCACGAACTGGTAGGCCTGGGTGATGTTTTCGGCCTGCACCCACTTGGATTCGAGGGTATTGCGCAACTTGAGCGCCGTCAGTACCTCAAGAGCCGTCGCGCCGTAGGGTGCCAGCTTGGGATTGGCCAGTGCAATATGCTGAAATTCATTCTTCTTCAATACGGTACCCTGGTCATCGACGTAGCCTGGCTTGGCCGACCACAACACCAGTTTGCCAATCGCATAGGTAAAACGGCTACCCATCACACCGAGGCCTTCCTGTTCCAGTTTCGACGGTGTTTCTTCATCGGCGGCCAGCAGGATTTCAAACGGCGCGCCATTCTTGATCTGGGCGTAGAACTTGCCCGTCGAGCCAAAGGACAAGAGTACCTTGTGACCCGTCTCACGCTCGAAGTCAGCGGCGATTTGCTGCATCGGCGCGGTGAAGTTGGCGGCCACGGCAACGACAATCTTATCTGCTCGAACAGGTTCCAACCCCATGACAAACAAGAGAATGACGGCAGAAAAGAGGGACAAAGATTGGTTCATGATTCAGACCAAAAACAAACCGAGTAGTCGTAACAGTCGGCGCAGTGCGGGGCTTTGCAAATTGGCAGTAAAGCCTGCTCGCACAACTGGCGGTAAAAGAACTTTTTCCACTTCATGTCACGGGTATTTTTTGCCGCCAGAGTGGGAAAGTACCTTTGTAGCAAATCCGACAAAATTCTGCGATTGGGCAGTCCCATATCCTGCCAGAGATGGTTCTCGCCCATCGCCGCCGAGGCTATGGCGTAACACAGCCACATCGAGGGCTCGCCGGCCTCGGCGCGAAACACCAGCAGCAGCCGCGCCAGGTCGGAAAACTCGTCGCCATGGGTATCGTCCAAGCCGGGCGAGGTCTCTCCATTGGTGAGCAACAGCCCTGGAAAATAGAGGTTGAGCAGCCATTGAAAACGATCTTCCGGAAGACCCCGGATCAGTGGCTGGCGTTGCAGCAGCAAGGCCTCGTTGATCACGCCAGCGAAAGCCTGTGTCGGGAGATGCGTCGGGTCACGGGCAAAGCCAATGGGTGTGATAGGCCAGACTGACCTGGTGGCGGTCATGGCCGTCGGCGTTATTTGCATGTTGGCCTCTCCGGGAATCATGAAATCAAAGACTAGGGCTAGCAATCCATGCACCAACCCATGAATGGCCTGCATTCTGGCTGATTCCATGAGTATGAAGGTGACACGGCCCATCAGGGATTGTCACAAACATGACAGATACAGGATTAATAAAACCAATAAAATCAGTCTATTAAGTCTGGAACGGTGCTTGCAGGCACAGGGATGTTATCTGACGAGAGGAAATGCCCATTATGAAAGCCACCGAGATTGCCGCCTTACTGAATGAACCGGCCTGTTCGCACAACGCCCAGGAAAAATCCGGTTGTGCACGCTCCAAACCAGGGGCAACCGCCGGTGGTTGCTCCTTTGATGGGGCACAGATCGCGCTCTTGCCGATCGCCGACGTGGCCCACATCGTTCATGGCCCCATCGCCTGCGCCGGCAGTTCCTGGGACAACCGTGGCACCCGTTCCTCGGGGCCAACCCTCTATAAAATTGGCATGACGACTGATCTTACCGAGCAGGACGTGATCATGGGACGCGGCGAAAAGCGTCTGTTCCACGCCATTCAACAGGCCATCGACGACTACGCCCCGGCGGCGGTGTTTGTCTATGCCACCTGCGTCACCGCGTTGATTGGAGATGACCTGGAAGCGGTGTGCCAGGCGGCTGTCCAGCATTTTGGCGTACCCGTGGTGCCGGTGGATTGCGCCGGGTTTTACGGCACCAAAAATCTCGGCAACCGTATTGCCGGAGAGGCGATGGTCAAGCATGTGATTGGCACCCGTGAGCCTGATCCAGTAGCGGAACCAATGCAACGTCCCGGCATCCGGGTGCATGACACTCGATCTTCAAGTTTTTATAACTTGACATGAGGTCTGATTTAGGTTAAGCG
>JBAXSA010000236.1:0-4872 GCA_037130945.1 Pseudomonadota bacterium
CTGTGGAACTGGTCGAGCGGGCCATCCGCAACTCCAGCCGCACTGGCGACACCGTTCTGGATTGCTTCGGCGGCTCCGGCACCACGTTGATTGCCGCCGAGAAGTCCGGCCGCCAGGCGCGGCTGATGGAGTTGGATCAGAAATATGTCGATGTCATCGTCCGCCGTGGTCAGGAGTTCACCGGCCTGACCGCCACCCGGGAATCGGATGGGGTGGCGTTTGACGAGGTGGTGGCAAATAGCTCTGAAACAAAGCGATAGAGGTAGATCATGAACTTAAAGAAATCGACCCAGATTATCCCTTTCCATTTCGACAAGTTGGAGGTTCGCGTTGTCACTGACGAACAAGGCGAGCCTCTCTTTGTTGCCAAAGACATCGCTGAAGCATTAGGGTACGTTTGGAATGGTAGTGCAGCGATTAGTCATGTGCCAGAGGAATGGCGGGGGGTCAGATCCGTTCTGACCCCTGGTGGCATTCAAGAAATAAACATTCTAAGAGAGCAAGGCCTGTACTTCTTCCTCGGCCGGTCTGACAAACCTGGCGCTTTGCCGTTGCAGAAATGGGTAGCTGGTGAAGTTATCCCGTCCATTCGCAAGACCGGTCAGTATGCATTGCCTGGCGCAAAAGTCGAAGCGATCGAGCCACGGGTTAAAGCACTCAATCTGACCAGTGTCGCCATGCGAGCAGCCAAGGCATTCGGGTTCAAGGGAAATCAGGCTGTTCTGAGCGCCGACCATGCGGTACGGGTGATTACTGGCGAGAGTCCCCTGCTCTTGATGGGTCATACCCATCTGGAGGCCAGCAACCAAGAAGTTCTGATCACTCAAACCGAGGTGGGAGAGCGACTGGGTGTCAAGGTACAAGAAGCCGGCAAGATTCTGGTTAATGCAGGGCTGTGGACTGAATATCGGGATCACAAGCAGCGGCTTTGCCACGAGCTCACCGAGGCTGGAAAGGCTTTTGGCGTCTACCAGGACACCGGCAAAAAGCATGGCGATGGAACGCCAGTCCGCCAGATCAAGTGGCATTCTACCGTGGTGGAATTTATAAAGAAAAGAGAGGCTGCTTAAATGAATGAAGGACTCCGAGCTTCTTCACATCCATTCAGCCCTGGAGACCATGATCAATGACCAACGAAACCATCCTGCTCTTGGAGAAAGAATCCGCTCTGGTGAACATCGAGAAGAAAGAGCTTCGCATTCAGCGTAGACTGTACACTTTGCTGCTCGTCATGGCGATTGGCTTCGGCGGTCTGGCAGTCGTGATGTTCCAGTGGTGCAAGCCTTCCGGACCGACATGGAGGGAATGCGCGATGAGATGCGCCGCATGAGTCCCGCGCTAATTTTGATGTCCGACAATATGACAAATTTGAACGCCTTCATCTCGACCATGACGAACGAGGTGTCTGGGATCGGCACGAACGTGGATAATATCCGCCGTCTCTTTGAGGTCATGACCCAGACCGTTAATGGCATGGGCCGGGATGTGAACCGGATGGGTTGGCCGATGAAGTGGATGCCGTTTCCTTGAGGGTGCGTTCCCGGCCATCCCTTTCCTGAGCACGATGCTTCTCATGCCGCACATACCGGGTGCGATCCTCGAAGACTTGGGCCTTGTTAAATCGGCGGCCGTGCCTGGCCACCGGGTTACGAATCTTGCTCATGACTTTCAGTTTAATGGATTGATCAAACGTTTTCCTGTGTGCTGGTGCTTTTCCCTGGGCAATCAAGAGTGCCCAGGGGGTTTTTGAACCATGGTTCAATAAGTTGCGCCACCCTGGCGCTGTGTGGCGCGTGGTGGCATCGTTTGAACGAGTGGTGCCAGTTGGTGCGGGGTAGCGTCCCTGCCACCCCAGGGCCACGTTCGGGCCTGGTGCTATTCGGCACGGTAAGTCCGGAGTCCGTCTACCTTTTCCGACGTGATGGTCAGACCCATCTTCTTTTTCAATCCGCCAGAGAAAAACCCACGAATCGAGTGGGATTGCCACCCAGTGCTGGCCATGATCTGTTTGATGGTGGCACCCTCGGGACGCTTGAGCATCTGAACCACCAGATCCTGCTTGCTGCTCTCGCAAGGTTTGCTGCTCTCACGAGTGCGCGTCACTGGGGTGGTGAGTGCGTGGCCGCAATGCGGGCAAACTTTGAGCTGCTTGGGTTTGGTAGCGGGTTCTGATTCGGTGGAGGGGTCTGGTTCGATGGCGACATCTGGCTCGATGGTCGCAGCGGCTTCAGCAATGGCATCCTGCTCGATGTTGCCGGCCGATTCGATAATCGCCTCAGGCTCGGTGGTCTCTGATTCGACGGTCGCATCTGCTGTGGTGGCGATGACCTCTGGTTCGATGGCAACTACCGGCTCGGCGGCAGTTTCGGTCTCGCTGACGACATCTGGTTCGCTGGCCACCTCCGGCTCAAAAACTGCGTCAATCAGGGCCGCGTGCGCTTTTGCGGCCTCGGCGGTAAGGGATTCAACGCTGTCAGGATGCTTGCGGCCCATGGCCTTGTACCCTTCCGGGGTAGCGATCCAGTGACCCTGGCCATCATTGGCGGCAAGGCCCTTGCGCTCCAGGGCCTCAAGGCTGATAACCAGTGCGGCTCCCGAGAGCCCCTGGGGGAAACGCTCGATCTTGCCATGCGTGTGCTCGATGGCGGCGGCCAATATGGTACGTTGGGTGTTGCTGAGGGTGATGCTGCTCATGTTCGCTCTCCTGTTTATGGCTTTTGCTAATGTCGCCAATTGCGACGAGCATATGAATCACTCTTCTGGCGACTAAAGCCAAGCGTCATCTGCTTGTTTATGGAAGATTTTTCACAACTGCCAAAGACCAAAAAAGACGACTTGGAGGCGGTATGACGGTAGTAAGTACAACCCGCACCAGAAAAAAAGGGCACCGGGCTGGCCACCCCTGGCGGCAAGTGCTATGGTTCCGCAGGTTCCATCCGGTAGCTCTCTCTGGTGATGCGGTAACGCATGGTGCCGACGTTCAGGTCGGTTTAGGGCTCCTCACCCAAGCTCCGCCTGTGCTTGTTCCCAAGCCCGGTTGATCTGTTTCATCCGGTCCGTATCGCCGCCTTTGTCGGGATGATGGCGGCTGGCCAGGCGTTTATAGGCGATACGAGCCTTCGCGAGGGTGACAGGTTTGCCCGTGGGTAGCTCCAACACCTCGCGCCAGTCCAGGGCAAGGGCGGATGCAGCCTCTAGCCAGTGCTCCACAACCTGGCGGTGGTGCCCAAACAATTCTTCGAGGATGCGCAAAAGGGTAACTTCTCCCGCAGCCTCTACAGCCTGTAAATACCATCCTCGCCAGGCGCGTAGCAGCGTGGAGTCGGGCTCAGTGTGCTGGCCTTGAATGCGGAACGCTGGTGTCACATTCCAGCTGATCTTCTTGAGAAACTCGCCGATTCCGCCGGCCACTTTTGGCAGTTTGGTTACCTCGGGAATTAGCGTATGAATAGCGTAACAGAATTCAGATGCCCCCGGATGCGCGGCCCACTCCTCCACTTTGCCAGTAGGGAGCTGGCGTCGGTACCAAACAATAGCAACGTCTCTTGGCGTTCCATGGTACAGACCTAGCCCCAAGGCCTTCGCGATATCAACCCGGCCTTGCTCGAGAGCATGGGGAATGTGGTACTCCCGCGGATTATTTCCCTGTTCAAGCAGCCAGTCCGCCACGACCGAACCAGTGGCAGAGTGAATGTCGGGAAAATCGTCCAGGATCAGTCCCCAGGCATGTAGGTACCGCAAGGCAAAATAGGTGCTAAGCCCCCAGCCGTTCGCACAATATATGTTCTCTCTGATTGCATCATCAGCCATAGGACAGGTTTTGTTTAGTAGGCGCCTTGCCAGTGTGGCGAGAGGTAGCCACTCCCGCCGGGCTTGCAGAATTTCGGTGACGTGTTCCGCATGTCCCCACTTCGTCAGACTGGATTCGATGTCCCTCGGCGTCGCATCCAGGGGAAACTGATCCAGCCATACTCCGTCCCCTTCATCTTTCCATAGGCGTTCCGAAAGTTCCGCCAAGCGGAGTGCTTGTGACAAAAGGATGTGAGGATGTCCCACGCGTTCCTCTGCTATCCGCAATCTCTCTCTATGGTCTTCGGCCAGGGACTCCACCAGGGGGCAAAGGCCTTCGGGGATGCGCACGACAACGGTCGGGACGCCGCGCTTGCGGCCTGCGCCTGGTCTGAATCCACCTTTTGGCACGGCATGATCTCCATATGAAACCTGTACAGAAATCATAACGCATTAGGAAGTGGAATGCTATGAATTTTGTACGGAAATCATATTGCATCAAGACTAAACATTATCCGGCTCCTTGATCGTGGAGTAGAGCCTTTGACATCCTCTTCGCACTAGAGGTCGGGAGTTAAACTCTCCAGATGTCCTCCGCTGGTAGTTCTCCTGGATTCACTCATCAACTCACCCTGGCACTAACCAATGCGCCAAGTGGAATCGGCTGGCTGTGGGCTGGTGATCCCATCCGGCTGCTCCTGATGCGCAATTGCGCACTTGGTCTTGGGACATGAAGCGCGGCGGTAGTCTGAATCCCAGCTCCAGCTTGGTCGGATTTGGAATCGAGTCATCCTCAACCTGGGAAGGCTGGTTGTCGCCAGAGCATCTGGATGCACTGGTGGCCGCGATTACCTGTGATGGAGTAATGGAAATCTACAAATGACCGAGCCCGAGCAGAAATCCCAGTTTCCAACCGGCCAAAAGAAACCCACCAAAACCCACCAAACCCACCGGAGATGATGCTCGATGATGAGTATCCCTGTAGGGGAGTTTGGTCGAGGTCCCCCGCTCAAATGTAAAAACAGTGTAGAGATGTATCTTGCTACCCTGGCTGATGCAGCAGTGAGATTTTTACAGCCTGGG
>JBAXSA010000237.1:0-4871 GCA_037130945.1 Pseudomonadota bacterium
GCGTCTGCAGGATCGTATAGGGAGGATGTCTGGCTCCACTCGATCCACAGCCCCCGGCCCATCTCTCCGGCGGTCTTTAAGGACAGCCCGATCCGCACCCATAGGTCTCGATCATCGGATCGCATCGACGCAAGTGCTGATCGAAGATCCCGCACCTGGGCCTCGGTCGGGGTGTCGGCAAAGCCGTCCACCGCACCAGTTCCCGCAGTGCGGGCGGGTTTCCCGGCCTCGTGCAGCGGTGCCAGGGTGCTCGTCACGAATGGCGCAAGATCCTCGAGTTGTCCCCGCAAAACCTGCCCGGTACAGGTGAAGAACCTTCCGTGGCTGTAGGCCTCGATCCCGCTTGAATTGTTTCCGCTCGCAAGTGTCTGGAAGTCAGCGCCTATTCCCAGTGCGTGAACACCTTTTCCTGAGGGGCTAACCTCCACCAGTCCGGGCAGGGTGCTGGCCAGGCTGTGCAGCCCCTTTTCCTCTATGCCATCCAGGTCAATGCCCTGAATATGGTCGAAGGTATCCAAGCCAAGAGCGATCCCCGGCCCAGCATACCTCCCAGGCTTTTCCTCGAAGGCGGCCTTGACGGTGGCGAAGTCAACCAGCCGGGCGATGTCCTCTGGGCTTTCGGTCGTGGTGCGGGGCTGGCCATTGGCATAGTACGGTGCCTTCCGGGGTTTCTTTGTGGGGTTGATGTCTGGCAGGTATTGCCATAACAGCCAGCGATCGGCCTCCAGCAGGGCGGCGGGGTAGTTTTGTTCGATCAGGTCGAAGGCGTTTTGGATGGTGGTCATGGTTGATCTCCAAGTGATGTTGGGATCGACCGCGCACCGATAGTTGTCATGACAAGAACGGCCGTTTTGGCTACAATCTCCTCATGCTGGTGTCCCATCGGTGATGCGGTCGGGACTTGTCCGTTGTGCGTTATCAGCGCCATCGGGACAGCTTGCACTATACGCCACTCCTCGCCGGGTGGCGTTTTTGCGTGTGGGGTTTGAAATTTGCACCCAAGGCATTGAGCGCATGCGTTAGGCCACGCGATACAGGCACAAGGGTGGTTCATGCCGCACCCCCTACCCGGTTAACCTGCCCCACCCATGCAGGCATTGCCCCAGTGCAGTATGCTGTTGACCGTGGTCGGGTTATGCCCACATAAAGCATTCTGGCCAAGTCAGTGTGGCTACTACACTGGCTTATGTTTGCCAGTTGCAGAAACACGTTTCCGTAGGTCGAACCCTGCGATTTATGCACTGTCGAAGCGTACGGCGGGCGGAGGTCACAAAACTGTTTTCTGACTCTGAAGTACTCCCTCCAGGCGGCCCGTCGGTCGATGTCCAGGGCATTCGGGATTGGCTTACCTGTCTCCCGCAAGTTGTTGACTTGCCCCTGAAAAACCCTCGCACCCTGGGCGAGTTTAGACAGAATCTGTCGCACTCTGTCCCACGAATCAGGACAGAAACAGCGTACAACGCCATTCTCCGCTCCGTTTACCTTCAGTCTCCACCCGGACACACCATCAAGATCATCGGGGTAGGCCTCCAACACCTGGACAGTCTCATCAGTCCCCAGAATGATCTCGCCGGACTCCTCCAGTGCGGTGTTATTGACCATCCTCTCCCCTGGAAGGTAGGGCAGACTGTCGGCCTGTGGCCCTACCACATGGCGGCGGATGGTTGTGTTTGCTGCCCTGACAAAATCATTAGTCCAGCCCAACATCCGGCAGTGGTCCGGATCGGCGGCATAGTCTGATGACGCAAACATTTCCAGGGCGGCATCCCGCCACTCGTCCTTCCCCTGGACAACAATGCCCCCGGTCACCCCATGGGCGTCTTCGATTTCCGGGAATGGCCTGCCGTCGAGAACGCCCCTGATCTCGGTGGCGGTCGCTATCAGGGGATTTTCAAGGGCCTGTCGGTGTACGGTGGTTAGGTGAGACTGCCCGGTAACCATCTCGAAAACGGGCGATGTATCTTCACCTACAGGGGGCAGTTGGTAAGCATCGCCGATGTAGAGAACCTTTGCCCCGGCGTCGTTTGCGGACTCCCGGACATGTTCCAGCAGGTCACGCGAGACCATGCTGGCTTCGTCGATCAGAATCAAACTCTCAGACGGCACCTGGTGCGGCCGGTTCCTCTCCAGAGTGACCTTTCCAGTTCGGTGATCCTCCATAGGCTTCAGCCCCAGAAGACTATGGATCGTCTTGGGTTTCTGGTCGGCCATACCAGCCGCCACCCGTGCGGCTTTATTGGTGGTCGCAGTCAGGGTGAAGGACATCCCGATGTCGTCCAGGTGTCGCACCACCTGCCCGGTGATAAAGGTCTTTCCCGTGCCGGCGGCACCGGCCAGGGCGTGCTCGGTTTGGTCTGACTGAAGAAACCTGGTGACATCATCCCAGGCGGTGGACTGGTCGGCGGATAGGGTGATGTTGCTCATACCGCGTCCCCCGCTAACTGTGCTACAGCTTCATCCCAGGGCATCAAGGGATTGTTGGCCAGTAGATCCCGGACACTTTTCAGAATATTTCCCGTGTGACTCACCTCGGGCAGTTTTGCCAGGATCCGGCCCATTTCCTTCTCGGCCCGCCCGATCTGCACGAATCGGGTAAAGGCATCATTCAAAATTGACTCGCTTGGGATAACCTTCTGAACCCCTGCGCCTATCAATTTTCCTTCAAGCCATGTAATAAACTGTCCACTCGGGATAGCATTTAACTCAATGCGATGCCCTACCCAATCCCCAGGCCTCCCGTGAGAACACAGAAAATTGACTTCATCCTCGGGCAGTCCGTACTCGCGCATCAGGATGCGTGGGTCTTTATCATCCTTGAATCCCACGTCCTCAGACTCCAGTCCCATCTCCATCGCATCAGCCAGATTCAAACCAAAGTCGATTACCTTCGGTGTACTTTTCCACTTCCAGCGCCTATTCGACTCGCGCAAACCCTGAAGGATTCCGTATCCCGATTTATCGAAGTCATGAGCCACAAAGATCGGTATTCCCTCATCACTCAGGCTTTCAACCAGTAACCTGGCGGCGGTGGTACTGTGTCCTTTGGTGGACATGATGCCAATATCAAAACGCTCGGCAATACCTGCCCTTTCCAGCAGCGGATTAAAACCCTCCTTCTCCAAAAACAGCACACCATTAAATCGTCCGGACGGCCCTTTAGTCTGAGTTGAACGATCCAATTTAATGAAAAGGCTTTTATCAACAACTGGCTTATGCCAGCCATTTATATACGATCTAACTGCCAGGGTGCCTATGCCCAGGCTCCGGCCAGTGTGTGGTTCGTGCATGTGACCACGGTCATCAAATACTACGTCCCAGTCTTTCGTAAGCTCGGGATTTTCTGATATAAAGTCAGGTAGTAGCCCCTGGGTGAATCGTGCGGATGTTGTCCAGATATCGGGCTTACCCACCAGCTCGATAATGAGTGGCCTGGCCGCATACATGATCTGTCTAGCGTTAGCAGGTAACGCACCATTATCGCTTGCCTTCAAATAGGCCTGTGTCATTACCTTATAGGCGGCATCTTTGACTGTAACCGGCTTGACCTTTGGCCTATACATCCCCTTCAATTCGCGTTGAGAAACCCGCTCACCACGGTTCTTATGCTTTACCTTCGTTGTCCATTCACTAGCGGCGGATACTATGGCGCTATGGATGGCCTCGTTAACCTCATCGGGCAGGACTGCGTGGCGTTTAGCGCGATCAGTGAAATTAACCCTTGGTGTTGTTAGATGGATCAGTACCGCAACAGGGTCACATTCGCCGACCATTGCTTTATCGAGTGCGGCGTGTATTACGTCAAACGGCACTCCCTCAATAGGTGAAAAGTTAAGTCCTACCCATACAGTTCTATCATCGAAATCTGGAAAGACCCCAACCGACACTTCGACCACAAACGGCAGTTTCCCGTCTTTGTCTCCTTCCCCCTTAATACACTTATACTTCGAGCACTCATTGCCTCGCAGAAAATGATCTTGGCCTATGACCCCCAGGCGGTCGGGCTTTACTCTTTTAGAGAACATTGTCATTGCGGCTTGAATCAGCCTGACTTTGCTCTGATTCATCTTGCCGTCGATAACAAGATCATTCAGAGTTTTCCCGGTCATCCCTAAGGCTTCGAGTGCTTTTGCCCTCACCTTCGTCCCGGACAACCCGGCGAACTCCGCCAGGAACTCCCGGATTGGTACAGCGCCATCACCAGCGGTGATGTGGGCGGCTATCAGTTCGGACAGTGTTGTGGTCGTGTACCAGGCACCGTCCGGCTTATCTGTTGGCGTCCACTTTGGAGACTGGAATGGCGTCACGTATTCCGAACTGATCTCCCGACCGTTCAGATTAAAAAAAGCGTGGGGATTAAATAGGGCAAATTTTGTCAGGAGGTTTTCCGCCTCCCGGTAAAAACTACCGTTTCCATCTTCGTCTATGTAGCTTGATAGGCCTGGCCACTTAACCTCAATTTTTGTCCCGCTTGTTACCGTCGGCTCAGTTTCGACCACGGCCAGGATCGGCCTCTGTGCTATCTCGTCCAGGGTGACCGTGATCTCGAAATGGCCCTCTGGAGTATCAACGGCTACCTGCCCCTGGTGCCCGTCAAGGACGAACGGCGCAGCCCACAGGCACTTCAGAGCGTTGCCTAATGCACCCCGGCTGGGTGCCACTCGCTTGGCCTTATCACTAACACGTATGGAATAGTCCAAGCTCCCCATTAGAGTCTCCCGGGGCAGGCCTGGGCCATTGTCCGTGAGGGTGAGAGTATTGGTCTCGGTAATGATCTGGACATCGACCACAGGCGGCGTACCGGCGGATTCACAGGCGTCCAGGGCGTTGTCTATCAATTCCTTCAGAATGACCTTAGGCCATTCGGCAGGCGG
>JBAXSA010000238.1:0-4864 GCA_037130945.1 Pseudomonadota bacterium
AGTGTCCCAGCGTACTGATGCACCTCGGTCGCGCCGAGATTGCCGGCAACGCCCCGGAGTTTATGAACCCAGCGTGCCGCCTCCTCGCGGTGGCCATTGCCCAGCAGGCCCGCGAGTGTCTCGCTGGCCGTGGCGTACTGCTCGCCAAACTGTCTCAAGAGATCCACCAGCAGGTCGCGGCTCCCGCTCACGCGCTGGATCGCTTGGCCAAGATCGAAACCGGGCAAATGATCCGGCAAATCGCCGGCCCCGGATAGCAATGACTCCGGCTGATCCTGACGAGCGGGCATGACCCGTTCGCCAGGGGCAATCCAGCGTTCCAGCGTTTGTAGCAACTGCTCGGGCAGGATGGGCTTGGCGACGTGGTCGTTCATGCCGGCTTCCAGACACTCCGCCTGATCTCTGGCCATGACGGCGGCGGTCATGGCGAGTACGGGCAAATCGACAAACCGCTGATCCCGGCGAATCCGGCGCGTGGCCTCCAGGCCGTCCATCACCGGCATCTGGACATCCATCAGCACCCCATCGAAGGGGCCGGACGCATCCAGCACTGCCAGCGCCTGTTCGCCATCCCCGGCAACGACCACCACAAAACCCATTCGCTCCAGGGTTTCTCGTGCCACTTGCTGGTTGATCTCGTTGTCCTCGACCAGCAGGATGCGGGCACCCCGGATGATTTCTGTTTGCCGGTATAGATCCAGGCTCGCTACAGTGGACTTTTCCTGCCGTGCGCCGCCTTGCGTATCCATGATGCCGTCGAACAGCCGCGAAGCCGTCACGGGTTTGGTCAGCACCGCATCCAGCCGGATATCGTGCGCCTCTTGCAGAACCTGATCCCGGTTATAGGCAGTCACCATGATGACCACCGGCAGCTTCGGCAACATCCGCTGATCCACCAGGTCGTGTATCCGCCGTATGACCGTCACGCCGTCCATCTCGGGCATCTTCCAGTCCAGGAGAACCATTGCAAACGCCTGTGCCATCTGTGCCGCCTGGCTCAGACTTTCCAGCGCTTCGGGCCCTGAAGCCGCCTCAGCCACCTCAAATTCCCAGGATCTCAGCATCTCGACCAGTATCTGTCGCGCGATGTCCAGGTCATCGACCACCAGCACGCGCATGCCGTGCAGATCAACGGGCAGATGATTCCTCCGGGTCTGTCTGGAAACGGGCAGGCTGAGGGCGAAACTAAAGCAACTCCCCTTGCCGGATTCACTCTCCACCGACAGGGTGCCGCCCATCTTGTTCACCAACTGTTTGCTAATGGCCAGTCCCAGGCCAGTGCCACCAAAGCGGCGGCTGATCGACCCGTCCGCCTGACTGAACGCCTCGAACAGGTGGCTTATCTGTTCCTCTGTCATGCCAATCCCGGTGTCGCGTACCGAGAACCGCAGCTTGACCGTCTCATGATTCCCATCCTGTTCCTGGCCCTGTAGGGCCACCTTGATGTGCAGTTCCCCGGACTCGGTGAATTTCAGGGCGTTGCCCACCAGATTGGTGATGATCTGTCCCAGCCGCAAAGTGTCGCCAATCAGGCGTGGTGGAATGTTGGAGGCTATTTCCAACAGCAATTCCAGACCTTTCTCTCCGGCCCGCACGTTAAAAAGATCGGCCACATTGTGCAGTAGTACTTCTAGGTCGAATTCCTGCAGTTCCAGTTCCAGCCGTCCCGCCTCGACTTTTGAATAATCGAGGATGTCGTTCAGAATGGATAACAGGGCCTTCGATGAGGTCTGGATCTTCGTCAGGTAGTCTTCCAGTTTGGAAGTCAGGCCGGGCAGTCCCAGTCCTAGCCCAGAAAGGCCAATGATGGCATTCATGGGTGTGCGTATCTCGTGACTCATGTTGGCGAGGAAGTGACTCTTGGCCTGGTTGGCGCTGTCTGCAACCTCCTTGGCTTGGCGCAAGGCGGCTTCGGTTAATTTGATGCGTTGGTAGGCTCTGGCGTTCTCAATGACCAGGCCACAAACGCCTGCCAGGGAACGGGCCAACTCCAAATACTGTTCTCGATGCTGGGGAAAGGCCAGTTGGTCTACCAGGATCACATCCACCGGTTGTCCGGATCGTTCCAGTCGCAACAAAAATCCCTGACCAGAGGGCGTCCAGTCCCATTCCCGGTTCAGCCGCAGGATCATCGATTGCCATTCCATGGGAACTTTATTCATGCCCTGCCACGCCTCTTCGACAAGACTGACATAGTGGAAAATATTCGGCGCGAACAGCATGCGAAACATCTCTTCCATGGCGGCAACCGCTTCCGATTCCTCCCTGAGTAGCGCCAAACGACCCAGCAGATCCATCGCGGTAGTGAGGTCGGCCACTTTACGAACCTGGAGGCGTTCTCGTTGCCTGGCGCGATGACCCTCTTCCTCACGACGCAACCCGGCCACCATTTGCCCGAGTAGCAGACGGGTATAGTCGAGCCCAACGGCCAATCGTTGTACGGGAAGCACAAACACTTGACCCAGCTCTTTTAATCGGCTCATGGCATCCGGCAGGATGCCGGTATCCAACAACACCAATTCACGGGCAAAATCACGAAAAAATTCCCCGGCGTGATCGGTCTGGAAACCCATGGCGGCCAAGTGCGACTGCCAATTTTCAAGCCAGGCCGGGGTGATCAGGTAGGCACCCCGGCTAATGGCCTCGGCAACCATGGTTTTGCCCGCCACGAGATGAAAGCACTCTTCTTGGTGAAAGATTTTGGTGCGAGGCCAATGGGCCGGCGGCTGATCCAAATGTTTAAGACAGGCCCGTCCCAAAATGGCGACCGTCGAACAACCCTCCGGCAAGAGGGCGTGCAACTCCTCCCAACTCATGGGCGGGCGGCCACAGCGTACCGGGTAAGACATGACCCGCACATCGGCCCAGCCCTCCGATTGAACCACTGCCTGGATTTCCGGGAAGAAATTCTGACAGCACAGCACACACAGCAGATTACTCATCGAGCCATTTTAGCGGATAGCGACCCCAATGTTTCACGGCTTCACCAATGGCTAGCAACACCTCATCAGGAACCTGAAAGGGAATTTCACCATGGTTGTCGGAGAGAATAAAACCACCTCCCCGTCCCGCCTGCCGGATGGCATCCTTGACCTCCTTTTCGGCCTCTTGTGGGCTCCAACGGCGCATGGTGACCCCATTCATGGCTCCCAATAGACTCATTTTCCCTGCCGCGACGGCCTTCCATTGAGATAATTCCTCCAGGGAACTGACGCCTACGACCGCCGTACCCGTGGCCATGAGGTCTTCCACCAGGGACAAACCACGCCCGGAAGCCAAATGGGTGGCGGTGGGCCCCTGGATTTTCGCCAGGGTACGGCAGGCAATGGGATGACCGGTTTGTAAATAGCGCTCGCGGGGCAGATGGGTGGTGGAAGACACGGGATCAAAATAACAAATGGCGGTCGCCCCTGCGGCCAACTGGGCATTGGCCCATTCCACGCAAAAGGCTTCATTAACCGCCATCAGCCGGGCAAAATGTTTCGGATGTTCATAAATCAACTCGATGTAGTGATCAAACCCCATCTGCATGACCGGCAGGGAAAAAGGGGAGATGGCCACGCCGATGATGGGAACCCTATCCCCGACCCGCTGTTTCAAACCCTGAATAGTCTCCAAGACCTTGACCAGACAGGCAGTCGTTGCCACCTTGGGTGGCTCCAGGGAATCAATATCGCTTAGATTGCGGATGATGGGGGTGCTGGAATTGGGGGGACCGTCCTCGACAAACAGGGTCGTGCCACCAAAGGCTTCCACCTCCAAAGGGGCATAGAAAAATGGATAGAGACAATCGCTGCCATATTTATTCAACAGGCGCATTTGTCCTTCGATGACGTATTCCGCACGGGAAAAATATTCCTCGATGGTGAGTCCCAATTCCTTGGCGCCGTGCAGGGTGGTGAGCAAGAAGAGGGGAACCCGATCGGGTTCCCGATGGGAGAGGGTGGTCAATACCCGCTGCATTGGGGTCATCATAGGGTTTCCTCCTGCCAGGTGCGAAGTATGCGCATGGCGTCAGTGGCGTTTCGTCCCATCGCGTCTGCCCCCACCTCTTGCCACAAGTGCGGATCAAACAAAAATGGGGCACCTCCGACCAGAATGCGCACGGGTGTCCCCCGCGCCTGCAAGCCGGCGCGTACCTGTCGCACCTTCAGGGCCGAGGGCAGCATGAGGGTCGAGATGAGAAGCACCCTCACCTGGTCGGTGATCACCTTTTCTACCAGTTCGTCCACATCCAGCCGGCCATAGTCAATAAAATCAAAGCCACTGGTTCGCAAGATGGAGTAGACAATACGCTTGCCCAGCATGTGATAGTCCTGGAGAACCACAATAGCCTGCCGGGGCTGGTGACCTGGGCGTGTGACGACCTCCGTTTGAAATATGCTGCTCATCAGATCTTCACACAGGCGGCCACTCATGTAGACCTGGGAAAGGGCCACCTTCCCCGAATCCCAATCATCACCGATCTTTTCCAAAACGGGAACAATGAGTTTTTCCACCATTTCCAGGGGGGATCCCAGCGTCAGGGCTTGGCGAAAAAGTTCTTCCGCCCTTAAGCGATCCAAGGATTCCAATACCTGGCTAAACTCATTGAGTAGATTAGTATTATCGACCAACAAAGGTTCTGACATGGTTGTCCCTTGTGTTTCTTGATGATGGGCCAAAATTGGCAGCGTTTTCTGAAGCTCCGAGACCAGTCCTCGCAAGATTCAGGGACACGGCCAGCCAATCCTGACTATCATGACCCAGGCGGGTGCCCTTCACCAGACCTGACGGGGTCATGCGCGGTAAGATTTAAGGATGGGGACCGATATAAAACGGAACAGTTTTTGCTTGTCAAAAATATTCCTTAGATTCTGATATG
>JBAXSA010000239.1:0-4864 GCA_037130945.1 Pseudomonadota bacterium
GAGCTTCTGGCGGTGCGAAACCAGGACGAGATCCTGCCAGAATCCGAAGGCATGACCTGCGGTCAGCTCATGGAACATGTTCGTGTCACGATGCAGGGCTAACCGCCCGGTGGACAGGAGAAATTGATGCTCTGGCAAGAAGTCTGTGCTGATCGCAGTCTGCAAGACCTCCCCTACAAGATTGAACTCAATCGAGAAGGAATGATCCTCATGTCTCCGGCCAAGAACCGTCATGCCATTTTGCAAGGCCGACTCCAACGACTCTTGGTCAGGTATCTAAAGGATCAGGGTGAGGTGATCCCCGAATGCGCCATGGCCCGCGCTTGGGGCTGCGCGCCGGATTTTCCCGATCGCCCCGAGCAACCACCCATTGATGACATCGCGCCATTACAGGATTGGCAGGTATGACCCACGATTTGATTGATTGGGAAGCCATCCACCATCGGCTGGCCACTGCGGCGGCCGGGATCTCGGGTCACCTTGACCAAAGCCCGGAAGAGGTTCGCCGGATTCTCGAGGCCCGGGCGCGCACGGCAGCTCAGGCGCCAGCCAAGCCGGATGAGAGCGGGCACTTGGAGATTTTGGGCTTTTCTCTGGCTGGCGAGACCTACGCCATCGAAACCCGCCATGTGCGCGAGGTGTGCCGGCTCAAGGATCTCACCGCCCTCCCTGGCGCACCGCCCTTTCTTGCCGGGGTCATGAACCTGCGTGGCCAGATCCTGGCAATCATTGATCTCCGCAAGGTCTTCGAGTTTCCCGACCGGGGCCTCACCGAACTCAACCGGGTCATCGTGCTCAGGGGGGATGGCAACGAATTGGGTCTCCTGGCCGACGCCATCGAGGGGGTGCGCCTGCTGGCCACGTCGGCACTGCAGGACTGCCTTCCCACCCTGACCGGTGTGCGCGAGAAATTTCTCAAGGGGGTCACGGGTCAGATGCTGGTGGTGCTCGACGGCGGCCGCCTGCTGGAAGACCCGGGTCTCAAGGTCACTGGCTAGATAACGCGATTCAAAGGTAAAGGTATGAATTTTAATAATATGAAAATTGGCAGAAAATTGGCTTTCGGCTTTGGCAGTGTGCTGGGCATTTTCCTGTTTGTCATTGGCATGAGCTACAAAAATTTCACGCAATTCAAGGAGTCGGATGCGTGGAACATCCATACCTACCAGGTTATTATAAATGCTGATAATGTCCTGATCGCCCTGATCAATATCGAAACCGGACAACGGGGTTTCGCCATTTCTGGAAAGGAAACTTTTCTTGAGCCTTTGGAACTGGGAAAGACGGAGTTTGATATCCATTACACCAAAATTAAGGAATTGACCTCCGATAACCCCAAGCAACAGGAACGCCTTGCTAAACTGTTGGAGGCCAAGAACCGATGGATGAGCGAAGGCATCGAACCTCTGATTGCGACCAGGCGCGGCGTAGCAGACAACTATAAGACCATGGATAGGGTTATCGCCACCTTTTCGGAAGCCAAAGGGAAGGCTTTGATGGATACGATTCGGGTCATCTTGGACAATATAAAGGAAGAGGAAGATCGTCTGCTCGTGATTCGAACCCATGCAATGGAAAACCTCAAATCACAAACGGACATGGCGATGATAGTTGGAAGCGTAACAGGCTTTTTTATAAGTCTCTTTCTGGCGTTTTTCATCATTCGCAGTGTGACTCGCCCCATCTCGGAAATCATAAGCGTCGCCAATCGTTTGGCCGAAGGAGATCTCACCCTGCAGATCGATGTCGGGAATCGGGCGGACGAAATCGGTGCGCTACAACGGGCTTTCCAGTCCATGATCGGAAAACTGCGCGAGTTGAATCGCGATCTTCGCGAGGGGGTGGGAGTGCTGGCCAGCTCCTCGACCGAGATTTTCACCACGGTGTCGCAACTCGCCACGGGGGCGGCCGAAACCGCCACCGCCGTGAGCGAGACCAGCACCACCGCCGAGGAGGTCAAGCAAACCGCTCATCTGTCCCACCAGAAGGCCAAGAATGTCCAGGAGAGCGCCCAGAAGACCGCAGCCGTGTCCGAGACCGGCCACCAGGCAGTGACCAAAACCATCGAGGGCATGCACCACATTCGCGAGCAGATGGAATCCATCGCCGAGAGCGTCGTGCGGTTGAGCGAGCAGGGCCAGGCGATTAGCGAGATCATCGCAACCGTCAACGATCTGGCCGAGCAATCGAATCTGCTGGCGGTCAACGCGGCCCTGGAGGCGACCCGCGCCGGCGAGTATGGCAAGGAATTCGCGGTGGTGGCGCAAGAGGTCAAAAGCCTCGCCGAGCAATCGCGTCAGGCAACCGCGCAGGTGCGGGTGATTCTGATGGAGGTGCAAAAAGCCACCAGTTCTGCGGTCATGGCCACCGAGCAGGGCACCAAGGTCGTGGCCGCCGGTGTTCGGCAGGCCACCGAGGCGGGTGATTCGATCCGGGCGCTGGCCAGCAATATCGGCGAGGCCGCCCAGGCGGCCACCCAGATCGCCGCGTCCAACCAGCAGCAGCTCGTCGGCATGGATCAGATCGCCCTGGCAATCGCCAACATTCGCCAGGCCACCAGCCAGAACCTGGCGGGCACCCAGCAACTCAAGGCCTCGGCACAATCCCTTCAGGCGTTCGGCGAACGCCTGAAAACCCTGGTCGAGCGACAGCGCCTCGAAAATTAAGAGCAGAACCGCCATGATGACAAATCAAGATCACCAGACCCTGATTTTCGGGTGGTGCGCGAGGCTCTCGCACGGGGCGGGGATGCTGGCTGGTGTGATGGGGATGGTGGTGCTGATTGGTTGGGGACTCGATATTGCCCTGCTCAAGAGCCTCCTGCCCGGGCTCGTCACCATGAAGGCCAACACGGCGGGCGGTTTTCTGCTGGCAGGCCTCGCGCTGGTTTTTTTGCAGGAAGGGCGAGTCGATCCCAGGCAACACCGCTGGGCCACCATCCTCGCCGCCAGCGTGGCGTTGCTGGGCCTGCTGACCGTCAGCGAGTACCTCTTTGGCTGGGATCTCGGCATCGATCAACTCCTGTTCAAGGAATCCGCAGGTGCGATCGGTACCCGATTTCCTGGCCGGATGGGGCTGAACACCGCCTTGAACTTCGCCCTGGCCGGTGCCGCCCTGCTTCTGCTCGACCGGCACACCGACAATGCCGCCTGGAAACCCGCCGAGTCTCTCGCGCTCATCGTGTTCCTGATGGCACTGATGGCCCTCCTCGGCTACGGGTACGGTATCAAAACGCTCGCCGGGAGCGTCGGTTCCTACACCACCATGGCGCTCCATACCGCCTTGGGATTCGTGACGCTCTCGGTGGGTATCCTCCTGGCCCGCCCCACGGTGGGCATGATGGCGACATTGACGAGTACCCGCGCCGGCGGCGCGGTGGGACGGCGGCTGCTGCCCCTGATCGTGGCTATGCCTGCGGTACTCGGGTGGCTGTGCCTGACCGGGGCGCGCGCCGGCAACTATGACACCGAATACAGCCTGGTGCTGCTGGTTCTGCTCAATAGCATCGGCTTCACCCTGCTGCTGTGGCCCAACCTCCGGTCGATCAATCAGGCGGTCGAGGAACGCCAAGCGGTTGAGGAGGCGCTGCGACGGTCGGGTGACGAATTGACCCAGGGTGCCGAAACCCTGGTGGCCGCCTCAGCGGGGATTCTGGCCACGGTGTCCCAGGTGGCCGCTGGCGCGGCCGAAATCGTCACCGCCGTGAGCGAGACCGGCACCACCGCCGAGGAAGTCAAGCAGACGGCTCACCTCTCTCACCAGAAGGCCAGACAGGTTCAGGACAGCGCCCAGAAGGCCGTCGCCGTCTCCGAAACTGGCCGCCAGGCCGTCACCGAGGTCATCGAGGGCATGAATCACATTCGCGAGCGGATGGGAGAGATTGCCGAGAGTGTCGTGCGGTTGAGCGAGCAGGGCCAGGCCATCGGCGAAATCATCGCGGTGGTCAACGATCTCGCCGAGCAATCGAACCTGCTGGCGGTCAACGCGGCCATTGAGGCGAGCCGTGCAGGCGTTCACGGCAAGGGGTTCGTGGTGCTGGCGCACGAGGTGAAGAGTCTGGCCGGGCAGTCGCGCCTGGCGACCACCCAGGTGCGAGCCATCCTGATAGCGGTGCAAAAGGCCACCAGTGCGGCGGTCACGGCCACCGAGCAGGGCACCCAGGCGGTGGCGGCAGGAGTCACCCAGGCCAGTCAGGCAGACGTGTCGATCCGGACACTCGCGGGCAGTGTCAGCGAGGCCGCCCAGGCCGCCACCCAGATCGCCGCATCAAATCAGCAACAGCTCGTCGGCATGGATCAGATCGCCGTGGCGATTGCCAATATCCGCCAGGCCACCCGCCAGAACCTGACGGGTTCCCAGCAGCTTGAGACGTCGGCGCGGGAGCTTCAGGCGTTCGGCGAACGGCTAAAGGGCCTGGTCAGGCAGCAACGCAGCGAGAGTTGAGACAGAAGAAAACCCATGGACAAAAAGAAAGAGGAGTTCCTGGCGCGTCTGCGGGAGACCTTCAGGGTTGAGGCGAGCGATCACCTGGAGGCAATCACCGCCGGACTCATGGCGATCGAGCGGGCGAACGAGGCCGAGCAGGCGTCCATTATCGAGCGTATTTTTCGCGAGGCCCATTCCCTCAAGGGCGCGGCGCGGTCGGTGAGCCTCGCCGGCGTCGAGGCGCTGTGCGCGGAACTCGAAACCCTCTTCTCGGCCCTGAAGCGCCGCGAACTCGCCCTATCTGCGGCCCTGCTCGACGGCGTCCATCCGGCGCTCGATGTGATCGCGGCGTTGTGCGCGAATCCCGGCGCGGCCTCTTCGCCGGAAGCTCACGAAAGGGAAAAGCGGGCTCTTGCGGTGCTGAGACAGATGACTCAGC
>JBAXSA010000240.1:0-4850 GCA_037130945.1 Pseudomonadota bacterium
ACGAACGCCTAACCATCAACGGATTACTCATCTCACCTCGGCGGGTGGTGACTTTTGGCGCCAGTGCGAAGCTCAAGAAGAGGGTGGTGGGGTAGGCTGTTCGATCTGAGGGTATCTTTCCCCGCCTTTTTGGTCTTCTGCGGCGCATCGCAGGTAGAAGCGAGCTCGGCCAAAAGCAGATAAACAGAGGTGATCGCTTGTGAGCTTCCTGATCTTTGTGGTTCAAATATTGCAGGAAGGCTTGTTTCCTGCTTTTTTTGGTAGCCTGGAAACTATCAGAAACTTGGCGGTCAAACATATTGAACATCGCTACCACGACCTCAGCGTCCTAAAATTTACGGGAACCGTTAGCCACAGATCGAACAGCCTAGTGGTGGGGTATCACTTATGAATCTAAGTCAGGCAGATTGCGAACGGTTTTATCGAATCAGAGAGTTTCTCTTATCCTCGGCCCCAAAGATGCCTGCAACTTGGAAACCACTATCCACCCTATCCACCATACCTCTATTATGATCGTTAACTAATGCCACGTATTATTAATAAAACTCCACGTTTGTTGATTGCAGTTTTTCTTGGTTTAACGATCTTACTTTTTATTGGAGGAAGCTGGTTTTATCAAGCTCAGAAAGAAACGAATCGACGGCAAGTCGAATCTACCTTACAGGCCATTTCCAGCATGAAGGCAAATTCCTTGACTCAATGGAGATTAAGGCGTTTCAATGATGTCGCCATCCTTGCGGGAAACTCCTTTCTCGGTAAGGGAGTGGAAGATTGGTTGAAGGATCCTCAGCCGAAGCTCACCGAACAATTACGTTCCATCTTTCATGTCATGCGGGATAATTCCAATTACAGCGACGTGCAACTGGTCGATCGGCTAGGTCGTGTTCGATTAAGCCTCTCTGACTACACCGAACTCGACGCATACGAGAAACAGCTCTTGGATGTGGTATGGCGCGAACAAAAGCCCCAATTAAGCAACCCACATCGGGATACCAACGATATTTTTCCCCATCTAGTTAGCATTGCCCCCGTGTTTGGAGTTCAAAAAAACACTGAACCATTGGGCGCGATTATTTTGAGAACGGATGTTCGCAAGATTTTCTACCCAATGATTCAGTCTTGGCCTATTCCCAGCGAGAGCGGTGAAAGTTTACTTATCGAGCGCTCCGGCAACGAGGTGATCTTTCTCAACGACTTGCGCCACGATCCGGACAGCGCACTCAAACTGCGTATTTCCCTGGCCATGACTGAGATCCCGGAAGTTATGGCCGTGCAGGGCCAATCTGGTCTTGTGAGTGGTAAGGATTATCGCGGTGTAGAAGTTCTAGCTTTCATAGAAGCCATTTCGGATTCTCCCTGGTTTCTGATTACAAAAATAGACCGGGCTGAAGCCGAGGCCGATTGGCGTACACACGCACCTCTCATTCTGGCAATCATTTTGATGCTTGTGATAACCTTTGCAGCCATTGCCTCGGTGTGGATCTGGCGACAGACAGCCCAGTCTTATTACCAGACTCTCTTTATGACCGAGCTGCGACATCGCGAGAGAGAGGAGGAATTTCAACTAGGCGAAAACCGTTCGAAGGAGATTCTAGATAACACGACCAATGTCATCTTCGTGAAAGACCTGACGGGCCGATACCTGTTCGTTAACCGGAGATATGAAACGCTATTTCATATCAGCAACGAGGCCATATACGGCAAGACCGATTTCGACATTTTTCCCCTGGAAGCCGCTTCAGCATTTCAGAATGCCGATCGTGAGGCACTAGAACAGAACAAGGTGATTGAGACAGAGGAAGTGGTACCGCATGGCGACGGAAACCATGTCTATGTCTCTACCAAGTTTCCACTTCGCAACAAGGCCGGTGGCCCTTACGGCATTTGTGGTATTGCCACTGATATAACCGGGCGAAAGCAGGCCGAGGACGAGGTACGCCGTCTGGCCCACCGCAACCAATCCCTATTGGATGCAGTAGCTGACGGTATCATCGGGATCAATCATGAAGGTGTGAGTATTTTTGTGAACCCCACCGCGCTCAGGATGTTGGGGTATAGCGAGGCCGAACTATTGGGTGTGAACTTCCATGATCTGGCCCATCGTAATGCACAAGGTGAGCGCATCCCCGGTGCTTGCGCGGTATTGCAAGCCATTACCACCGGCCCCGGACTTGTTCATGGTGAAGCCTATTTCGTGGGAAAGGCCGGCAACATCTTTCCAGTTGAATACTCCCTGGTAACTATCAAAGATCATTCGCAGGGTGATCATGGTGTGTTGGCCTTTCGCGACATTGGCAAACGGCGGGAAACAGAACAAAATCTTGAGCGGGAGCACCGCTTTCGCCAAAAGATTATTGAATCGCTCCCCGGTATCTTCTACCTGTTTGACACATCAGGTCACTTTCTTGCGTGGAATAAGGCCTTCGAAGAAGTCACGGGGAGAAACGAAGCTGAAATCGACCAATCACAGCCGCTGGATTACATTGATGCTGAAGACAAGCTACTGATAACGGAGGCGATTCAGCGCGTGTTTGTCTCTGGACGAACGACGGTTGAAGCGAGGCTTCTAACCAAAACCGGAAACCGCATCCCTTATCTTTTTACCGGGGTCCGCGTGGATTTAGACGGACGCCTAGCCATGGTTGGGCTGGGCCTCGATATTACCGATCGCAAAAAAGCCGAGAACGCCACCCAGAAGTCAAAGGAAGCCGCCATCCAGGCACAATTCCTCAGCGATCAGGCCCTGGAGTTGGCAAAGGCCGGTCACTGGTCTATCGATTTCAGTGAGGGCGATGAATATTACATTTTATCGGAGCGCACTGTTGCTATTTTTGGTGATCCGCCCCGCGATAACTGGCGCTACCACATCATGAACGATTGGTACGTCAATATCGAGGCTGCCGACAAGGCCGCTGCTGAAGCGACTCTTGCCAATTATTTAGCGGCCCTCGATGGAAGCCTGCCGAGATACGATATGATCCATCCCTATAAGCGCCCCAGTGATGGCAGCATTGTCTGGATCCATGTGTTAGGTCATGTGGCGCGAGATGCCCAGGGCAATCCGACCAACGTGTACGGCGTTGTGATGGACATCACCGAAAGCAAGCGGGTCGAAGACGCCATCCGGAAGTCGAAAGAAGCCGCCGAGGCGGCCGCCAAGGCAAAAAGCGACTTTCTCGCCAACATGAGTCACGAGATCCGCACCCCGATGAATGCCATCATCGGCCTAACGCAATTGGTGCTGGAAATGCCTCTGACCTCCCAACAACGGAATTACCTGCAAAAGGTCGATCACGCCGCCCGTGCCCTGCTGGGCATCCTGAACGACATCCTCGACTACTCCAAGCTGGAGGCCGGACGGATGACCCTGGAGGCCGTGGATTTTAAACTGGACGATATCTTTCATAACCTGGCGGCGCTGTTTTCCTTACAGGCCGAGGACAAGGGGATTGAACTCTTCTTCGATGTCGTCCCACCACAGTGCATTGCCCTGAATGGCGATTCCCTGCGCCTGGGTCAAGTACTCAACAACCTGATCGGCAACGCCGTCAAGTTCACCCAGCACGGCGAGATCCATGTCAAAGCGGAACAGATCCAGGGGGATCGGCTTCGCTTCACGGTACGCGATACTGGCATCGGCATGACCGAGGAACAAATGGTGCGACTGTTCCGGTCCTTCAGTCAGGCCGATACCTCAACCACCCGCCGATATGGCGGCACCGGGCTGGGACTCATGATCAGTAAGCGCCTGATTGAACAAATGGGCGGCGAGGTGGGTGTCGAAAGTCTGTTCGGCCAGGGCAGCAGCTTTTCTTTCACCATCCCTTTCTGTCCGGCCCGCGAGGCCGGAATCCAGTGGATTGGCACCCTGCAAAGCCTGCGAACGCTGGTGGTCGACGATCAGGAGACCTCCTTGCGAATTCTCGAACATATGCTCTGTGCCTGGTCTTTCGACGTGACATTGACTCGCTCGGGCGAGGAAGGGTTGGACAAGTTCGTGGCTGCCCAGCAATCCGGGCAACCCTTTGAGCTGATTCTCATCGACAGGAATATGCCGGGGATGGACGGCCTGGAACTGGCGCGCCGTCTCCGGGCACAAGAGGGCGGTGTTTCTGCCCTGGTCGTCATGATGACCGCCTTTGGCCGCGAGCGACTCTTGGGTGCTGCGGCGGGGATTGATCTGAACGCCGTGTTGGAAAAACCCGTGACCCCGTCGCGCCTGTTTGATGTGACCGCCCAGTTGCAATGCGGCAAGATGGCGTCGTCTGATCCGCAACCGGAGAGCAACACCGCCGAACTGTTCGAGATGACGCAACCGATCCACGGTGCCCGTCTTCTACTGGTCGAGGACAACCTCACCAATCAGCTCGTGGCCCAGGGGTTCCTGGAGCGAATGGGGTTGGTGGTCGAGATTGCCAACCAGGGCCGAGAGGCTGTCGATAAGGTGGCTCACCAGGATTACGCCGCCGTGCTGATGGATCTGCAGATGCCGGAGATGGACGGCTTCGAGGCCAGCCGACGGATCCGGGCCAGCGTGCGGGGGCGTGACGTTCCCATCATCGCCATGACCGCCTCTGCCATGCAGGAGGATAAGCAGGCTGCTGAGGCAGCAGGCATGAACGACCATGTCGCCAAACCCATCAATATCCGGGCGCTGGCCGCCGCCTTGCTAAAATGGGTGCGACCGATGCCGGTAGCGACAGTGACGGCAGAGGGGAGCGAAAGATCGGAGGAACCCCAAGCGATGTCGTCCTTTGAACTACCCGGACTCGATTTGGCCAATGCTGTACAACAGATGATGGGCGATTGGTCCCTGCTGCGCACCGTCCTGCTGAATTTCCGTGATAGTT
>JBAXSA010000241.1:0-4846 GCA_037130945.1 Pseudomonadota bacterium
GGATAATCCATACGCCGGCATAGAGTCATTCAAACCATGAATTTAGCTGGGGGAAAGTTCACCCCGGCTTTAGCTAGCCCTCGGAAATGCAAAGCCCCAAGAAACATGTCCGCTGTTAAGCCGTCGGTCAAATTATCTGGTCTCGCGCAACGACTGATCCTGGATAATATTCTCAGTCAGGAGCAGACAGAAAAGGCTTGGGAGGAATCCAACAAGCAAAAAGTGCCCTTTGTCGAATTCATCGTCCGCAGCAAGCTCGCGAATCCCCTCAAAATTGCGGCAGCGGCGGCCTCCGAGTTTGGCATGCCGCTTCTCGATCTGGATGCCGTTGACCTGCAGGAGATCCCGCTCAAGCTGATCAACGAAAAGCTGATCCTTAAGCACCGTACCCTGCCCGTTCACCGCCGTGGCAACCGGCTGTTTTTGGCCATTTCCGACCCGACCAATTATCAGATTCTCGACGAGATCCGGTTTAACACCGGGCTTGCCACCGAAGCCATCCTGGTCGAGGAGGACAAGCTTGCCAAGGCCATCGAAAAGGCCCTGACCTCCCAGGAATCGGCCAATGTGACCGAGGTACTCGACGCCGACCTGGAAAATATTGACGCCGTAGATACCGAAAGCGGCGGCGGGGATGAGGGCGATAATACGATTGACGAAGCACCGATTGTTCGCTACGTCAACAAAATACTGTTGGATGCCATCAATCAGGGGGTTTCGGATATCCACATGGAACCCTACGAAAAGATGTACCGTATCCGCTATCGTCAGGACGGCATGTTGCGGGAGGCCTTGTCACCGCCGGTCAGCATCGCCCACCGCCTCTCGGCGCGGGTCAAGGTTATGGCGCGCCTCAACATTGCCGAACGGCGCGTACCCCAGGACGGCCGTATCAAGCTCAAGTTGTCCAAGAACAAGGATATTGATTTTCGCGTCAACACTTGTCCGACGCTGTATGGCGAGAAAATCGTCATGCGCATCCTGGATTCCTCCAGCGCCAAGGTTGGGGTGGACAGATTGGGGTTTGAGCCGGAGCAGCGCGTGGCCTTCATGAAGGCTATTCAGAAACCCTATGGTCTGATTCTGGTGACCGGGCCGACCGGCAGTGGCAAGACGGTGTCCCTCTACACGGCGCTCAATCTCCTCAATAAGGTCGATATCAATATCTCGACGGCCGAGGATCCCGTCGAAATTCAGGTTCCCGGCATCAATCAGGTCAATGTCAATGTCAAAACCGGCCTGACCTTCGCCGAGGCGCTTCGGGCTTTTTTACGTCAGGATCCGGATATCATCATGGTGGGAGAGATTCGTGATCTCGAAACCGCCGAGATTGCCGTCAAGGCCGCCCAGACAGGTCACTTGGTACTCTCGACCCTGCATACCAATGATGCCCCGCAAACCCTGACTCGCATGGCCAACATGGGGGTACCGCCTTTCAACATCGCCTCGGCGGTGCTGCTCATCATGGCGCAACGTCTCGCTCGCAAGTTGTGTGAAAACTGCAAGACGGTGGAAAGCGTCCCCAAGGAAGCCCTGCTGGAGGAGGGTTTTACCGATGAGGACATCCGCCAGGGTATACGAATCTACAAAGGGGTCGGGTGCGCACTTTGCAACAATGGCTACAAAGGCCGTATTGGTATCTTTCAGGTCATGCCGGTGTCAGAGGAAATGGGCCGGATCATCATGGAAAACGGCAACTCCATCCAGCTGGGCAACCAGGCCTCCCGCGAAGGGGTTGACGACCTGCGCCGGTCGGGTCTAAAGAAGGTCAAGGCCGGTCTCATCAGCCTCGAAGAACTCAACCGCATTACCAAAGACTAAAGACTAAAGATTCAATAAGGACTCTCGCCATGGCGCCACCCACTCCCATGAAACCCGCCGCTCCCAAGGCCACCGAGCAATCCAACATCTACCTTTGGGAGGGTACCGACCGGAAAGGCGCTCGCGTCAAAGGTGAAACCCGTGCATCGAGTCCCGAGGTAGTGCGTGCCGAACTTCGCCGCATGGGCATTTCGCCGCTCAAGGTCAACAAAAAGGCCGGCTCCCTGTTTGGCTCTGGCAGGAAAAAGATCCAGCCCGCCGACATTGCGGTATTTGCCCGCCAGCTAGCCACCATGATGGCGGCGGGCGTACCCCTGGTGCAATCCTTTGACATTGTGGGCCGTGGCCACGAGAACCCCTCCATGCAGGAGCTAATTCTGGGCATCAAGGCCGACGTCGAGTCGGGTAACGCCCTGCACCAGTGTCTGCGTAAACAACCCCTGTATTTCGACGATCTCTTTTGTAACCTGGTCGAGGCCGGTGAACACGCCGGGGTACTTGAGGCTCTGCTCGACAAAATCGCCACTTACAAAGAAAAGACCGAATCCATCAAGGCCAAGATCAAGAAGGCCATGTTCTACCCGGTGGCGGTCATTGTGGTGGCGCTGATCGTAACCACGGTGATCATGATCTTCGTGATTCCCTCGTTCAAAGCCCTGTTCAGCAGCTTCGGGGCGGATTTGCCGGC
The DNA here is from genome assembly GCA_037130945.1 of Pseudomonadota bacterium. Lineage (GTDB taxonomy): Bacteria > Pseudomonadota > Gammaproteobacteria > Chromatiales > Chromatiaceae > JBAXSA01. Next base: position 2,510 of record JBAXSA010000241.1, read on the forward strand.
CTTCACCCTGATGGTGATGGGCATATCGGACTTCATGGTAAAGTACTGGTATGTGCTGGGGGCTGGCATCGGCGGTGCCCTCTACGCCTTCAGTTATTTTCACAAGCGCTCCCGAGCCATGCGGGAATTCATTGATCGTAGCCTGTTGAAGGTTCCCATAGTGGGTGAGCTGCTGCACAAATCGGCCATCGCCCGCTTCGCCCGAACCCTCTCGACCATGTTCACCGCCGGCGTGCCGCTGGTCGAGGCGCTACAGTCGGTGGCGGGGGCCACGGGCAACATCGTGTACTCCAACGCCGTGTTGCGGATGCGCGACGATGTGGCCACTGGCCAGTCGCTACAGCTGGCCATGAAGCAACAGAACATCTTTCCCCACCTGGTAATTCAGATGGCGTCGATTGGCGAGGAATCTGGCCGTCTTGACGACATGCTTTCCAAGGTCGCGGACACCTACGAAGAGCAGGTGGACAACATGGTCGACGCCATGAGCAGTCTGATGGAGCCCATCATCATGGTGGTGCTGGGGGGATTGATCGGCAGCCTGGTGGTGGCCATGTACCTGCCCATCTTCAAGATGGCGTCGGCGGTTTAGCCGTGATACTGGATGTCTTGGTGCAGTCCCAGAGCCTCTGGGTGAGTCTGGCGGGCCTGGTAGGGCTCTTGGTCGGGAGCTTTTTGAACGTGGTGATTCTGCGCCTGCCACCCCGGCTGGAATGGGAATGGTGGCGGGATTGCCAGGCCACTTGGGGTAACGAGGCACCGCCTTCACCCCTGGAGCCTCCCGGCCTGATTGCTCCGGGCTCACGCTGTCCCCGCTGTGGTCATGCCCTGCGCGCCTGGGAGAATGTTCCCATCCTGAGCTTTCTGTGGTTACGAGGCCGCTGTTCAAGCTGCCAGGGTGGCATCAGCCCGCGCTACCCCCTGGTGGAATTTTTGACCGCACTGCTTTCAGTCGCTGTGGCCTGGCGCTTTGGCCCCACTGCCCCGGCCCTGATGGTTTTACTGTTGACCTGGGCGCTGATTGCACTCAGCGTCATCGACTACGATACCCAACTGTTGCCCGATGTCATCACCTTGCCGTTTTTATGGCTGGGGTTGCTGGCCAGTCTCTTTCACTGGTTTACCCCTCCGGCTTCGGCCATCATCGGGGCGATGGCCGGATATCTCTCGCTGTGGCTGGTTTTCCACGGATTCCGACTGATCACGGGCAAGGAAGGCATGGGATTTGGTGATTTCAAGCTCCTGGCGCTCTTTGGGGCCTGGCTGGGCTGGCAACAACTGTTGCCCATCCTACTCATGTCTTCCCTGGTGGGGGCTTTGGTGGGGATTTCGCTCATCCTGTTTCTGGGGCGGGATCGACATCTTCCTATCCCGTTTGGGCCCTATCTGGCGGTGGCGGGTTGGGTGAGTCTGATGGGGGGTTCTGATTTACAAAGGCTGTATGCCGTCTGGTGGGGATTTGGCTGATTGTCATGGGTTGCAGGGCCGGCGAGTGGTAGTTCTTACCGGTGGCATCGGGTGTGGCAAAACCATGGTTTCCAACCAATTCGCCGCGCTGGGTGTGCCAGTCATCGACACCGATCAAATCGCCCGGGCCCTGGTCGAACCGGGCCAACCCGCCCTGGCCGAGATTCTGACGGCCTTTGGGCCCGAAGTGCTGGACGCCACGCAACACTTGAATCGGGCCGAGCTTCGCCAACGTGTCTTCAGCGAGCCCGTTCAGCGCCGGCAACTGGAGGCCATACTTCACCCCCGCATCCTGACCGAAGTCCAGCGCCAGCTGGCTGGCTGCGAGGGGTCTTATGCGATGGTCGTGGTTCCCCTGCTGGTCGAGGCGGGCTGGCAGGGTCTGGCGGATCGCATCCTGGTGGTGGATGTGGATGAAGCGACCCAGATCGAACGACTGGCAAGGCGCGATGGTTTATCGCTGGCCAGTATCCGGGCGATCCTGGCCACCCAGTGCAGCCGCGCGGAACGTCTGGCCATCGCGCAGGATCACATCGACAACCAGGGTACCCTGGCCAATACCCGCGAGGCGGTTTTGGCGTTGCACCAGACCTATCTGTCTGCGCCTGGCTGCGGTGGTGGCTCTTGACACTCTTCCACGACGGCATTTTTGGGGGGTGTTGGCGGTCAATGTTACCACATGCTGAAGCAGGTGGCTTGAAATTCTGGTGGACTAAACCACCGGCCACCAGCGTAAAGTCGCACAGGTAGGCATCACGGGAAGCCCATGAGCAGTGTATCACTCCCTCTCCTTGGTGATGGCCATGAGGATCTTTGATCGCTACATGGGTGCCCATATGGCTCGTGGTGTCGGGCTGGCCCTATCGGTGT
>JBAXSA010000242.1:0-4834 GCA_037130945.1 Pseudomonadota bacterium
GTCTACCTGCGGCGTATCGTTGCCGCGCACGAACGCATTCGCCAGACGCAAGCCCATCTCGACACTCTGTTGGATCATTCCCCGGATCCCATGCTGTGCGTGGCTCGCAATGGCACCATCGTGCGCACCAACCAGATGGCGGAAAAGTTTTTTGGCTACAGCAGTTTCGATTTATTGACCATGACCGTAGAGCAGTTGATTCCCGAGCGTTTCCGAACGGCTCACATCGAACAGCGCCAGGGCTTTTTTGCCCATCCTGAGAACCGTCCCATGGGTGGTAAGGCCGTACTGTCGGCCTTGACACGCGATGGCCGTGAACCCAACGTCGAGATTAGTCTCAGCTATACCGGGGAAGGTGAGAAACGACTGTCCACCATCACCATCCGCGACGTCACCGAACAGGAACGGAATCGCGTGGCGCTGGTCGACGCCAGACAACGTGCCGAAGACAATCTGGCGCGACAACGGGACATGCAAAATGATCTGGTACAGGCGGAAAAGATGGCGGCCCTGGGCGGTCTGGTGGCCGGCGTGGCGCACGAAGTCAACACCCCTGTCGGCGTCACGCTCAGTTCCGCGACGCATCTGGAAGCGGAAACCCGCAAGGCCGATGCGCTCTACCAGGCTGGTGAACTGACCGAAGACGGACTCACCGACTATTTCGCGACAGCTCGCCAGGCCGCACGGCTGATGACGATCAACAGTCAGCGCGCCAGCGACCTGATTCAGAGTTTTAAGCAGGTGGCGGTAGATCAGACCGGCGGCGAGCGGCGCAAGTTTAACCTCGCGACCTACCTCGACGAGATCCTGCTGTCCTTGCGGCCTCGCCTAAAAAAAGCCCCGGTCAAGGTGGCCGTGGCGTGTCCTCGTGATCTGTTCGTTGATGGATTCCCCGGTGCCCTTTCACAGGTACTGTCCAATCTCATCATGAATTCGCTGACCCACGCCTTCGATCCCGAACAGGCGGGCCACATCGACATCCTCGCCCGGCTGGCGGATGCGGCGGGTGAGTGGATCGAAATCGTCTATCGAGACGATGGCAGGGGCATTCCTCCCGAACTGCACACCCAGGTTTTCGAACCCTTCTTCACCACGCGTCGCGGGAAGGGGGGAAGCGGGCTCGGGCTGCATATCGTCTCCAATATCCTGCGCCAGACACTCAAGGGCACGCTCGAACTTGACAGTGCCACAGGCCAGGGTACCGCCTTTACCCTGCGTTTCCCGCAGAATCTACCGCGCTGATTTGAGAAAATCCTGATGCCAGATGAAAAAAAACCTCTCAGACTTAAAGCCGCAGCCACAGTCGTGCCAACCGGCAAAAAACCCCAGCGCAAGGACTGGCGCATCCTGGTCGTTGACGACGACGAGGAAGTCCATTCCGTGACGCGCCTGATTCTCGGCCAGGTGCGCTACAAGGGACGCGGGATTGAACTGCTGAGCGCCTTTTCGGCCATCGAGGCGCGACAGATGTTGGCTCGGGAACAGGATATCGCCGTCATCCTGCTCGATGTGGTCATGGAGCGTGATGACGCCGGTCTGCAACTGGTGAGAGTCATTCGCGAGGAATTTCACAACGAGGCGGTGCGCATCATCCTGCGCACCGGACAGCCCGGCCAGGTACCGGAAGATCGTATCATCGTCGATTACGACATCAACGATTACAAGGCCAAAAGTGAACTGACGGCGCAAAAACTTTTCACCACCGTGATTGCCGCGTTGCGCTCATACGACACCATCGTCTCGCTGGATAAAACCCGCAAGGGGCTGGAGAAGATTCTCGACAGTATCAGCACGCTGTTCCAGGTACATTCGATCCAGCAGTTTGCCTCGGGTGTACTCACCCAGCTTTCCGCTTTCCTGGGCTGCCGGCCCAATGGCGTGATCTGTGCGCAGCTCGACCTCCAGGCACCTTACCACGAACCGGGATCCTGTGACGACATGCGGATTCTTGCCGCCACGGGCGAATACCACGAATGCCTCAGTTGCACCATGAGTCTAAATTGCAAGCACCACGACCTGGTACAACTCGTGCGTAAAGCCCTCTCGGAGCGTAAAAACCAGATCACGGACGATTACACCGTACTGTATCTTCAGACCGACAGCGCTCAGGCGACGGTGGCGTTATTGCATGGTGGTCTGGGCCAGGCCGACGAGAGTGATCAACGCTTGCTGGAAGTCTTTGCCTCAAAGATTTCCATCGCATTTGCCAATGCCCTCCGTTACCAGAAGATGATGAACGCCCAAACGGCAGGTTAACTTGAGATGATGCCGGAAGGAAAAAAGTCCCTCAAACTTAAAGCCGCCACCACGGCGGTTGCGCCCACCACCGGCAAGGACTGGCGCATTCTGGTGGTCGATGACGACGAGGAAGTCCATTTTGTGACGCGCCTAATCCTCGGCCAGGTGCGTTACAAGGGGCGTGGGATTGAACTGTTGACCGCCTTTTCGGCCGCCGAAGCGCGACAAATTCTGAACCGGGAGCGGGATATCGCCGCCATCCTGCTCGATGTGGTGATGGAAAGCGACGATGCCGGTCTAAAACTGGTGAGAGTCATCCGCGAAGAATTTTGCAATGAGGCGGTGCGCATCATTCTACGCACCGGGCAGCCCGGCCTGGCACCGGAAGAGCGTGTGATCGTCGATTACGACATCAACGACTACCTGGCGAAGACTGAAGCCACGTCCAACCGGCTCCACTCTTGCGCCCTGTCCGCCCTGCGCACCTACGAGCTGATCGTCGCCCAAAAGCAGCTGGAAACCGAGTTGCGCAAGAACCGCGACGAACTGGAATGCCGTGTCGTTGAACGCACCGCCGAACTGGAAAAGGCCCGCGAGGAGGCGGAACGGCTGGCGAGCGTGAAGAGCGAATTTCTGGCCAACATGAGTCACGAAATCCGCACGCCAATGAATGCCATCATCGGGTTGTCCCATCTGGCGCTGGATCTGGATCTGACACCCAAACTTCGCGACTACCTGAACAAGATCAGCCTGTCGGCCAAGGCATTGCTGTCGATCCTCAACGATGTCCTCGACTATTCCAAGGTCGAGACCGGACGACTCGAACTGGAGGTCACGGCCTTTGTCCTGTCGGAGGTGCTGGAGAATGTCGTTAATCTCTTCAGCGTGCGCGCCAGCGAACAGGGGCTGACCCTGGTGGTCGAGATCGCGCCGGAGGTGCCGGACGGTCTGCTGGGCGATCCGCTACGATTGGGCCAGGTACTGACCAATCTGGTGGGCAACGCTATCAAATTCACCCCATCGGGAACCGTGCGGATCCGGGTGGAAAGGGTCAATGCCGAGCCCGGTTTTGCGACCCTGTGTTTTACCGTCCAGGACACCGGCATCGGGATTGGCCAGGATCAGATCGCACGTTTGTTCCAGCCCTTCACCCAGGCCGACAGCTCCATCACCCGGCGGTTTGGGGGGACGGGTCTGGGCCTCGCGATTAGTCAGCGGCTGGTCGATTTGATGGGCGGCGATATCGCGGTGACCAGTGTCCTGAATCAGGGCAGTGAGTTCAGTTTTAAGATTCGATTGGCCATTCACGAAGCCGTGCCAGCCTCACAGGCGATTGCCGCAGCGCCACTGACACGGGAAAAACAGGAAAAACAGAAAAAAACCTCGACGGCCATCCGGGGTGCCCGCATCCTGCTGGTTGAGGACAACGAGATCAACCAGCAGGTGGCGCGTGAAACCCTGGAACGCTCGGGTTTTGCGGTGGTCGTCGCCGGCGATGGCAAACAGGCGCTGGCAGTGCTGGAGGTGTCCGGGCCTTTCGATGTCGTGCTGATGGATGTCCAGATGCCGGTGATGGACGGACTGGAGGCCACGCGTCGGATTCGCCGGGATGGGCGTTTTGAGAACCTGCCCGTGATCGCCATGACTGCTTCCGTCATGGTCAGGGATCAGGCAGAGTGCCTGGAAGCCGGGATGAACGGCCACGTCGCCAAACCCATCCTGCCCGAGCAGTTGTTGCAGGTGCTGGAACACTGGATTGTCCCCGGCGAACGGGTCATGCCCGCTCGTCAGGATCAGCCAAAGGCATTGCCATCCGGGGCCGATGCCCTGCCCGGCCACTTGCCCGGTTTTGATCTTGGCCAGGCGATGCAGCGCGTGAGTGGAAACCGCGAATTGTTGCTAGAACTATTGATGCAATTTGGCGAGCAATTCGCCACAGCTAGCGAGACACTCAGGGATCTGCTGGCCAGTGGCCAACACGATGGGGCCGCACGCTGGGTACATAGAATCAAGGGCACCGCCGGCAATCTCGGTGCGATGGATCTACATCGGTACGCGGCGACGCTGGAGCAAGAACTCAGGACTGGCCAGCCACTGGCCAGCCAGGCGGCGTTCGATCAAGCCCTGGGTATCGCTCTGGCCGCCGTCGCCAGGCTGTTGCCTCCGTCTGGCGGATCATTCCCCGAATCCGATGATGAGGCACCCTACGACTGGCCATGCGCCTCTGCGTTGATTGAACAACTGCGGACGCGGCTCAACAGAAGCGAATTCATCCCTCTCGAACTCGTCTCGGAGCTTCAGAAGGCGCTGCCAAGCCCGGCGCTGCGGGACGACCTGATGCGCTTAAAACAGCAGGTTAACGATCTGAATTATCCGGCGGCACGGGAGTCGCTCGCACGCCTGGAAAACCGGCCTGGGTGAAATTCTGAAGGACATGTCAATTCCTGGGGAAGAATTGCATAATCTTGTAGTAACCGTTGAGTAGCCCCCCTCACCCCAACCCCTCTCCCGGAGGGAGAGGGACTTTTTTTTACCGTGAGTGTGCAAAATGACTGAACCCAGCCACTGGCTTGCCAAAACCGTGCGCGTCCTGCGT
>JBAXSA010000243.1:0-4822 GCA_037130945.1 Pseudomonadota bacterium
TAGAGCACGACCTTGCCAAGGTCGGGGTCGCGAGTTCGAGTCTCGTTTCCCGCTCCATTTCTCCCTGCCGTGGGCACCTGCGGACTCTCAATTCTTCCTTTCAGCCGCAAGGCAACGGTGTGGCCGTGGTTTTGACAATAGCCAGCGCGACCCGCCATTTTTATTTTATGCAATTCATTGATCTCAAAGCGCAGCAAGCACGGATACGGGCTTCATTGGATCGGCGCATCGCCGCAGTGCTGGATCATGGCCAGTATATTCTGGGGCCAGAAAATCAGGCCTTGGAAGAGCAATTGGCAGCCTTTGTGGGTGTTCCCCACTGCCTGGTGGTGTCGAGCGGCACCGATGCGCTCCTGATGGCACTGATGGCCCTCGGCATAGGCCCAGGCGAGGAGATCATCACCACCGGTTTTTCGTTCTTCGCGACCGCCGAGGTGATCGCCCTGCTGGGTGCCCGGCCGATCTATGTCGATGTCGATCCACGCACCTACAATCTGGATCCCGCCGGGATCAGCGCAGCCATCACCCCCCGCACCCGGGCCATCCTGCCGGTGAGTCTGTATGGCCAGTGCGCCGATTTTGCAGCCATCCAGGCGGTCGCTGATCGTCACGGTCTCCCGGTCATCGAGGATGGTGCCCAGAGCTTCGGGGCCACTTACCATGGCCGCCGGTCTTGTGGTCTGACCCGGCTCGGCTGCACCAGTTTTTTTCCTGCCAAGCCCTTGGGGTGTTATGGCGATGGCGGGGCTATTTTCACCACCGATGCCGGTCTCGCCGACAACCTGCGGTCGATTCGCAATCATGGCCAAAGTGTCCGTTACCGGCATGAACGCCTTGGCATCAATGGCCGTCTGGACACCCTGCAAGCGGCCGTGCTGCTCGCCAAGCTCGAAATCTTCGAAGAGGAGGTCGAACGCCGCATGGCCTTGGGGGCTGCGTTCAGCGAACGCTTGCAGGGACTGCCGGTGGTCACACCCTGGATCGCCCCGCATCAGACCAGTGTGTATGGCCAATATACGCTGCAAGTGGATCACCGGGAGTCCGTGCAGACTCGCCTCTCGGCCCTCGGGATTCCCACTGCGGTGCATTATCCCATCCCCCTGTACCGTCAGCAGGCCCTGTTGCAACCCGAGGTGTCATTGCCGGTCACCGAGGATCTTGCGAAGCGGGTGTTGAGCCTGCCGTTCCATCCCTATCTCACGGCGGATAACCTCGATCAGCTGGTGGCGGGTGTGGCCGAGGCCACGCAGACAGCATGACGGCCTGTACCGCGATTGTGCAGGCACGGATGGGCTCCACGCGGCTGCCGGGAAAGGTGCTGAAACGGCTTGGGGATCGCAGCGTACTGGCCCACGTCATCACCCGGTTAAAAACCTGCCAGACCCTCGACACCCCGATCATTGCCACCACTCTGGATGCCGCCGACGATGCGATCCGCGATGAGGCCGAGCGCTGGGGGGCGCGGGTCTTTCGCGGCGATGCCCTGGATGTGCTGGCCCGCTATCACGGTGCCGCCAAGATCTTTGGCCTGGAGGTGGTCGTGCGGGTGACCTCCGATTGTCCCCTCATCGATCCAGCCATGATTGATGCCATGATGGATCAGTTTCTGGCCGCGCTGGTTTCTCCCCATCCATTGGACTATCTATCGAACAGCCGGATCCGCCGCTATCCCCGCGGGCTGGACGCCGAAATTTTTAGCTTTGCTGCCCTCGACCAGGCCTTTTTAGCGGCCACCGAGCCCTACGAACACGAGCATGTCACCCCCTATTTTTATCTCCATCCGGAATTATTTGCCATCGGTGACTTCGTGGCCTTTGAGGATCATTCGGCCCTACGCTGGACTCTGGATACCGAAGAGGATCTGCGGCTGCTGGAGGCGATCTTCGCCCGTCTTGTACCACCTGGAAGAAGCGCGCCCCTGGCCACCCAGGAAGTACTGGATCTCTTTGCGAGGGAACCGGCACTGGCCGAAATCAACGCCCAGGTTCGGCAAAAAGGCTTAAACGAGGGATAATCCACCCCGTTCGACCGCCTGGCCCGGCCAGGTGGCATGGTTTGTTTTTTTCTGCCCCCTGATCCTGGAATCCATGAACGAGTCTTACCAGCCCTTTGATATTGAAACCGCCGCCCAAGGGTTTTGGGAACAACACCAATCCTTCCGGGCTGTGGAAGACCCCAGCCGCGCCAAGTTCTATTGCCTGTCGATGTTTCCCTACCCCTCTGGAAAACTCCACATGGGGCATGTCCGCAACTACACCCTCGGTGATGTCATCGCCCGGCATCAACGAATGCTCGGTAAAAATGTCCTGCAGCCGATGGGCTGGGATGCCTTTGGCCTACCGGCGGAGAACGCCGCCATCGCGCATGGAAAACCTCCGGCAGCCTGGACCTATGCCAACATCGCCGAGATGAAGGCCCAGCTCAAACGCCTCGGGTTTGGCTATGACTGGGATCGCGAGATCGCCACCTGCACCCCGGATTACTACCGCTGGGAGCAATGGCTGTTTACCCGCCTGATGGAAAAGGGCATGGCCTACCGCCGTCATGCCAGCGTCAACTGGGATCCGGTGGATGGCACGGTGCTGGCCAACGAGCAGGTCATTGACGGCCGGGGCTGGCGCTCCGGGGCGCTGGTTGAAAAGCGCGAGATCGAACAATGGTTCGTGCGCATCACGGATTATGCCCCGGAACTCCTCGCCGGTCTTGACCAGCTCCCGGACTGGCCGGAGCAGGTGCGCGCCATGCAGCGCAACTGGATCGGCCGTTCCGAGGGGGTGCAGATCGATTTTCTGATTCCAGGCAGTTGCCCTCCTGCGCCTAGCAGCGAGGATCGCCTGACGGTCTTCACCACCCGCCCCGACACCCTGATGGGCGTGACCTATGTGGCGGTGGCCGCCGAACATCCGCTGGCCCTCAACGCCGCGAAAACCCGTCCGGATGTTGCTGCCTTTATCGAGGAATGCCGTCAGGGAGGCATCTCGGAGGCCACCCTCGAAACCCTGGAAAAACGCGGCATCTCCCTGGGAATGAGTGTGCTTCACCCCATCACCGGGGAACCCGTACCCGTCTTTACCGCCAATTTTGTGTTGATGGGGTATGGCACCGGTGCGGTCATGGCAGTGCCAGCCCACGATCAGCGAGATTGGGAATTCGCCGAACGCTACGGCATCCCCAAGCGCCAGGTGATTGTTGCGGCGGACGGCAGTCCCTGCGAGATCGAGCAGGGTGCCTTCGTGGCCCCGGGAATATTGACGAATTCCGGCCCTCTTTTCGAGGGTCTGACCTCGGCGGCGGCCTTTGACGCCATTGCTGGACATCTGGAGCGGCTCGGCCGGGGACAGCGCCAGGTTCACTACCGGCTGCGGGACTGGGGGGTGTCGCGGCAGCGCTATTGGGGCTGCCCGATCCCGGCCGTTTATGGATCTGATGGCGAGATTCGTGCCGTGCCCGCCGATCAACTGCCCGTGGTGTTGCCGGAGGATGTCAGGGTGGACGGCAGTGGTTCACCCCTCACCCGCCTGCCCGAGTTTTTTAGTCTGCCCGACGGCAGCCGCCGCGAGACCGATACCTTCGACACCTTCTTCGAATCCTCCTGGTACTACGCCCGCTACTGTTGCCCCGATAGCCATACCGCCATGCTCGACGAGCGGGCGCGTTACTGGCTGCCGGTCGATCAATACGTCGGCGGCATCGAACACGCCGTGCTGCATCTCTTGTACGCCCGGTTTTTTCACAAGCTGATGCGCGACGAAGGACTGGTGACGGGTGACGAACCCTTTACCCGGCTGCTCACCCAGGGCATGGTGGTGGCCGAGACCTACTACCGGGAAGGATCGGACGGTAAAAAAACCTGGATCAATCCAGCCGAGGTGCGGGTGGAAAGGGATGAACGCGGCCGAGTGACGGCGGCGGTTCACCTCGGCGATGGTTTATCGGTGGCCCTCGGCGCGGTCGAAAAAATGTCAAAATCCAAGAACAATGGCGTCGATCCCCAACGCCTGGTGGATCGCTATGGGGCCGATACCGTGCGGCTCTACACCCTGTTTACCGCGCCTCCGGACAAATCCCTGGAATGGTCCGATGAAGGCGTCGAGGGCGCGCACCGCTTTTTGCGCCGGCTCTGGACGCTCGCGGCGCGCTGGGCGGATGCTCTACATCTGCCCTTATCTGTCTCAACCGATCTGAACGCGAATCAGCGATCCCTGCGCCGGGAGATGCACCACGGCCTGCGCCAGGCCCTGTTCGACTACGAGCGCCAGCAGTTCAACACCGTGGTCTCGGCAGCCATGACGCTGGTCAACCTCCTTTACCGGCTGGAGCCAGGCGATCTGGCCCTGTTGCGGGAAGGCTTGAGCTTGGTGTTGCGTCTGTTGGCCCCCATCACCCCTCACATCACCCACCACCTGTGGCGGGCGTTGGGGTTTGGGGAAGATATTCTTCAGGCACCCTGGCCCCGGGTGGATCCGACCGCCCTGCACAGCGACCAGGTCACCTATGTGGTGCAGATCAATGGCAAGTTGCGCGGTCATATCACGGTGGCGGCGAATGCTGATCGCGAGACCATCGAACAAACTGCCCGGACGTCTGAAAACGTCAGTCGTTTCCTGATCAGGCTGACGATCCGCAAAGTGATTCTGGTACCGGGAAAACTCGTCAACCTAGTGGTGCAATGATGTCAAACCGGCGTTTTTTTCATTTTTTTCATTATTCGCAGGGCGTTTTTTGGCTATGGGTGATCCTGGGACTTTCGGCGTGCGGCTTTCAGCTTCGCCAGGTCACGATACTGCCACCTGGCATCTCGCCAGTCTTCCTGCAAGGCCAG
>JBAXSA010000244.1:0-4813 GCA_037130945.1 Pseudomonadota bacterium
CTATCTGGCGCGTATCCACACTTCTTCTGAATGAAGGAGATGATGGCATCGGGACTCTTCCCTTTTCGTCTCATATCCACGGCCCTCTGGCGAACATCTGGCGGATAGTTGCGCTGGATTCTCTTGTCCGGTGTTGCCGGTGCGCTGCGGGCTTCTGGAGAGGCTGCCTCGGCATTGCTGCTGGCAGGTGCTGCTTCATTCTGAGTTACCACCGCGCTAATCGCTTCCGTTGCGATGACAGGCGCTACCATCTCCTGTGCCACCGACTCGCTAGCAACATCCAGATCCCTTTCCCAACTATCCAACATTTTCGGCAAATTGTTTTTGCCCGGCGCGTAGCCACATTCCTTGTGAATGGCGAGGATGATGGAATCAGATCCTTCTCCCTTCTTCCTCATAGCAACAGCCATCCGGCGAACCTCTGGCGAGTAGATGGCCCGCAGGGGTTTCTTGTCCGGCATTGCCGTCGCGGCATCTACTGGTGGAGTGACTTCGCCAGCATCCACTGGCGCAGGAGTTGGCACAACCTGAACAACCACTGCGCTGGTAGGCGGTACGGCCTCCTGAGCCAGTTCCTTCTCCCAGGTATTCAGCCTCTTCTGTAGGTTTCGACCGTCTGGCGCATGGCCACATTCTTTGTGAATGGCAGCAAGGATGTCCGCAGGCTTCTTTCCTTCCCTTCGCATGTCTACAGCCCTCTTGCGAACCTCTGGTGGATAGTCCACTCGCGAGGATTTCTTGTCCGGCGCTGCCGCCGAGACACTGGCTTGTGGAGTTTCTTCCACCGATGTCTCAGTCTCACTCACTGGCGCACTGACAACCGGCTGCGGCCCATCAGCCTTTACTGCCGTCTCACCACGGGATTCAACCATAGCCAAGCGTTTGGCCATCTGCTCTAGCGTCGCCGCCACGCCATCGAATCGCTTCAATATCGCGCCAACTTGGTCATCCGGCATTTTAGTGACAAGCGGTGAAGGTGACCCCTCCAAGCCTTTGATAGCGCGCAACAATACATCGGACTGGCTTTCGTCATCTCTGGCTAGAGTACGCAATCTTTTCGAGGTACCCTTGGGTAAAAGGAAACACATTGGTTTAATTTTCATGACTTATCCTCATTGCTCGTGTGAAACTGCCTTCAATGGCAAGCATAGTACCGCATCGCAGTGTGAAAACTCTATGTTTTTCAGCATCCCGCCGACTACGCTTTATATCATCGAGCTAGGGAGGCGGTAAAACGCCGTACCCCTTTCTGATACCAATGCTGCCACATCAACCCCGTTCACCCTGATCTTCATCACCACCCACAAACACTCCAACATTCACTCGCTCCCGCAATTCCCTTCCAGGCTTGAAGTGCGGCACATGCTTCCCGGTTGTTTCAACCGGCTCCCCCGTTTTGGGGTTGCGCGCCTGATGCGGCGGCCGGTAGTGAAGGGAAAAACTCCCAAAGCCGCGAATCTCGATGCGCTCGCCGGATGCCAAGGTATCCGCCATCTGGTCAAGAATCGCCTTGACCGCGAGTTCGACATCCTGGTTGGGTAGGGTTGTCTGGCCTTTGGTGATGATGTCGATGAGTTCGGATTTGGTCATGGTGCTGACTCTGTGGTACCTGATTATTAGCATGATCCATCGAGTCTATCAGTGTCAACCTAGAGACACTACCAAAGTTCAGGGAGCCCTTATTTACCCGCGACTATAACGTGCAACGCAGCTATCCAGCTTTGCTTTAGCAGCCTTCTGCATGGCGACACAAAGATCGTGGCTGACCTGGGATATTTTGAATCGGCGAATAATCTCCCTTTCGATGCTCAACATAAGACTTGTGGCCATCTCCGTGTCTGCCATTGCGCGATGGAAGCGACCTGTCACGGGCAGGCCGAGAAAATTGACGAGGGATCCCAGCTTGTAATTGGGTGCATCCGGATAGATTCGTCGAGCCAACAACATCGAACAGGCGAATTTCTTCTGTCTTTCCCTTCCAATACGTTTCAGTTCCGCATCCCAAAACTTACAGTCAAACGAGGCATTGTGTGCTATCAGCGGGTGGTTGCCGACGAAATCCGCCGCCTCACGCATCACGATGTCAGCCTTGGGTGCTTTGCGCACCATCGCATTGCTGATCCCAGTATATTCCGTGATGAACGCAGGAACGGACACCCCCGCGTTCATTAGGCTTTGGTATCGATCAATGATCTGTCCATCCTGTACCAGAGCTATTGCAATCTCTGTCGCACGGTCTCCCTGGTTCGGTGACAAACCGGTGGTTTCAAAGTCAATGACTGCGATGGTTTCCATGGCGCTCCTAATATTGGAGATATTGGTTTTCTGGGTTATGGATTATCTGGAGTCATTTATTCGGTGAGTGGCGTCGGACTTTAATAAGTCTGCACTACTCAGTCTCAAACTCATGACTCGTAAACTTCAAAGTGCGGCTGTTCTCGGTCACAGTTCGGATGATCTGATCCGAAACACCACCGGGCAGCACAGCTTCGACTTCGAGGGTGACAGTCACCTCTGCGCCCACTTGTCCGGCCAGATGCGCGATAACCTCTTCAGCAATGCGGCTGGCGTCACGCCCAACACGGGCTGGGTCAAGGTTCACGGTGGCGTGGAACCGACGCAGTTTGCGTTCGGGAAGTGGTGGGGGAGGAGGTGGTGGGTGCGGCGTGCGGCCGGTACCAGTACCTGGTTTAGGATCCTGGCGGGGAGGATCGGAAAGCGGCGGCGCATCGGCATCCATCTGTCGCTGGGCCACATTCGGTTTGACCAGCACCCCCGAGCTATCAGGCGAAAGTGACACGTTCTGTCCAGCTCGTAGTCCCCGATAGCGTGATGCGCCTTCGTCGTAGCTTTCGGCATAGGCGAAAGTGTCAGACCGCCAGGTGAGCAGGCCGACGCCAACTGAAATGGCCTGAATGAGTACATCGGGGCTGGCGAGCCGTGGCAGGTAGAGGTACTTCGCAAAATCCTCCACGAGCTGCTTTACGGGTACATGGTCACCGCGCCACAACGGTATTTTGTCGAGATATTGGCGGAGGATGGTGGAACCGAGCGAGTTCACGAGCGATTCGTCGCTGCGGAGTTTCTTGCCCGCTCGCACGGCCAGCGCGTCGTTGCCTGACAGCCGGGTTGTCTGCCAGGTGATCGGCGAATCTGGCTTGGTTTGCTCGGGCACCAACAGCCAATGGTAGGTTTCGGGCAGACGTGCTACCACCGCGCCTTCCGCATTCTGTTTTTGCGTTTCTGCTTGGCGTACCTGATGGGGGTCGAGATTGAGTTCCACTTTCTCGTCCAGGATCGACTTCCAGGCCAGGAATATGCGCACGGCCTCGTCGAGATCTTGCAGACGCACCTTGTCGGCCGCTAAAAATACCAGCGTGTTGCGGTAAAGGCGTGGGATGTTGCCGCGCGACTCGAGAATAGCCTGTGCGGCTTTTTGGGCCGGACTGATGGGCTCCTTGCCGTGGGCCTGTTCTGGGGGCAGGATGACCAGGCGTGCGTCGAGATCGTCGGGCACGTCGGCGCCCGAGCGCGGCAGAGGGTGGATGCGCTTAAAATCCCCGGTTTTTTTCAGGTCGGCACGCAGGCGATTGTCCAACTCCTGCGGCACCTTGTGCTGATCGCGCTTGAGCTGCTCGGCGCGGTCTTCCGCGAGCTTCGTGACCGTCGGCTGGGTGGCATACCAAAAGCGCGGGCCATCCTGATAGAGGTAGGTCGCCGCCGCCGCGAGCCGTCGTAGTGCGTCGCCAAACACTGCTGGCGATTCGCCCGGCATCACGCAGCCGAGCTTGATGCGCCGGTCTTCAATGCCACGATGCGCCGCCGCCGCCGTGGGGGCTGAGCCCAGGTAAATGGTGCGGGCCACTCGGCGCGTTGCGTGCAGTTTGCCGAGGTTGGGCTGGTCGGCGTCGAGCTTGAGGGGCAGCGAGCTGGGGCCGTCCACATCCTTCTCGATGATGGGCGCCCAGTTGTCCGAGAGGTAGCGCGTCAGCTCCGATTGTACCCGCGCATCGTCTATGGGCATCGTCGAGGGCAGGATGATGGGATTGCGATCCCCTTTCTCCCACAGGCAATGAATCACCGACGCCATCAGGCGCAGAACGCCGCGTGTGCGCTGAAATTTCACCAGGGTAGACCAATCGGTGTACAGACGGTCGAAGATTTCCGGGTGGATCGGATAGGCGGCCTGGATGCGTTTTTCGTAGTCGCCGCCTTTGCATTCGGGCGGGAACTCGGGACTTTGCGCGTGATAGAGTTCGGCAAAGGCGCGTGCGATCAGATCGCGCTGCTTGAAGGCGTCGGGTTCGGCGAGCGGCTCGAACAGCCGTCGGCGCACGATCTCAAACCCTTCCTCGGCGGTCGCCGGACGCCAGGAGGATTCCACTCGCCCCACCACGTTGCGCAGTCGATCCAGCGCCTCGCGCCCACGGATGCCGCCCACCTCGGCGTCGTCCGCCTGGGTGTGGGGCGAGCCCGACGTGTCCGAGGCGGGCAGCGAGATCACCAGCAGGCAGTTGCCCGCGAGCTTGGCCGATTCGGTGAGCGCCTGGGCGAAGGTGAACTGGGTCTCGAAGCCGCCGGCTGGCAGGTCGCTCTGGTCGTGGAGCTGGCGCGCATAGGCCACCCACTCATCAATCAGGATCAGGCACGGCCCGTACTCCTTGAACAGTTCGCGCAGCACATCCCCCGGGTTGGTGGCGTTTTTGTCGTCGGCCTGGATGCGTGCGAATGCCTTCTTGCCGCCCAGTTGGTAGGCCAGCTCGCCCCACAGGGTTGCTACCCGCGTGCCGTCTGGTTTGGTGATGGGGTTGCC
>JBAXSA010000245.1:0-4783 GCA_037130945.1 Pseudomonadota bacterium
GAGTGGCGTCAAGCCACCGAGTGCATCCTCCAGATGCGGAAAGTCAAGTGTCTGGGGAACCGAACCGTGCGACAGCGATTTGTATCGTTTGACCTCGTCGGAACCTTCATCGAGATCATCCACCTCACAACCCTCCAGCAGGGACACCGCCAAGCGCCGGATTTCCTCCGTGGTGCGGTAGTTCAAATACAGCTTGTGGGCCCGACCTTTGATGTGGATCCCGCAGGCACTCATGGCGGCCCGGTGACGGCTGTAGATGCGCTGATGTCCATCCCCCACGAAGAACAGGTCATTGGGCCGCTCGGGTACCATGGCGCGTAACAGCCGTAAGGCCTGGGATCCAAAGTCTTGGGTTTCATCCACGATGATGCAGGAGTAGGCCGGCGGCTTGTCCCGGAGCAGCGTCGCGGCATCGCGATAGGCGTCGTCGACTTCCTTGAGTTTTTTGCTGGCCAGTTGCGCCCGGTATTCCTCGAATACCGACCAAACAGCATCCCGTTTGTTTCGCGTCAGGACGGTGCCACGGCCGGTGCGTCTGGCCTGACGGTAGTCATCGCGTGTGGTTACCCCTTGCGCCAGAACCACACGCTCGAACTCTTCCTCGTAGAAGTCTGGCGGCAGGGCCAGGCGGGTATCCTGAAGCGTCAGGGCCCGTTCCCAGGTCTGGCCGGCCTCGTCCTGGTGGCGATTGTAAACAATCTTGTGTTCGTACTGGTGGCGGCGCAGGAACCCATAGACCCAGGCATCCAGATTTTTGACCTCGATCTTTTGCATCAGGTCGGGACTGCACAGGGTCTTCAGGTTTTCTTCAATATCGGCGGCCAGGTTGCGGGTGAAGGTCGTAAAAAACACCTTGTTCTCGGTCGTGGCCCGGTGTTCGGCCAGCCACTTGGCCCGGTGCATGGCCAGCACGGTCTTGCCCGTGCCCGCGCCACCCAGCACCCGCACCGGGCCACTCCGATCCCCCTCTGCCAGTTGGCGTTGGGTGGGATGTAAAAACACGCGCCATTGGGCCAGGGGCGAGTTCAGGATGGCCGCCAGGGTCTCTTCGTCGGCCACCACCACGAAGCGGGACTGAGACTCGGCGGTTTCAATCGCTGCGGCAAAATCCGTGGTATCCACGGGCCGGTCAAGCCGGGTTTCGCGAGCCGCCAGTACATCGGCCAGGCGATCGCCCGCCGCGATCAGAAACAGGCCTTCGTAGGCCTCCACCGGCAGATCGCCTTGCAGGGTATCCAGATCGCGGTCGGAATGAAGGGCTCGAACCCGTCCCAGCAAACCCTCCGGCACCCCAAGACTCAGCAACTCCCGATCCGCCAGGGCCGCGAAGAGAGGTGTCAGGACTGGGGCCGTTGGGTGCGCCTGCTCCGGCGCGGGTTCAACCAGATGTTCGACCGCGATCACCTGGAGTGCGCCAGTCGCCGGATTGATGGCGATCCGGCGACCCTCCGCCCATTGGTAGGCGGCGTCATGCCGATCCACATACATGAGGACATAGACATCCCCCGCAGGCGGTTTGAAGACGATGCCACGCCAGTCCTGGTCGATGCGGACGGACTTGAGGTTTTTGTCGCGCGCGGTCTGAATCGATTCGTAGTGAATGCCCTTGGCGGTGGGGTCGCTTTGAAAACGCAAGGCCCATTTCAATACCTTGCCCTGGACGGCGGACGCCAGCGTGGCCAGATTCGCCAGAAAATCCTGTGCCAACGCGACTTTCGGTTTTATTAAGCTCATATCCTCATCCTCGCAAGTCATCCACCAGCCGCTGCGGCCATTCAGGATCCGCTACCCGGGTTCGCCAGCCATTCGCCTCCCACACGGACGCACTCTCGGCATGCGCCGGCATCAGCAGCACCTGTTGACGCGAAATCCACGCTAATTCGGCCTCCGCCACCACGTTACCCGCCTGTTGCAGTTCGTATCCCACCTCGTCCGGCGGGGGGCAACCGGCCGCCATGAGGATCCGCAATCCCTCCGTCAGGCTTCCCATGGCCTGTGCGATGACCGACTCCCAAGCAGCGGCGTGCGCGGCACCCGGCGCACCGCCAGTGCCGGCGCGTGGGCTTGAAGAGAGCGTCAGGGCCTCGTGGTCGCCCGCCGCCAGCCCCGTCCGGGTGGCCAGCAGAAAGCCCGGCAGCATCTGGAAAATGTTAAAAAACCACAGCCAGCGCCGCCAGGTCAGATGGCGTTCGGATTCATCCCGCGCTTCGGTGTCGTCATGGATTAAAAACCCCGGGCTGGGCGGAATCGGGGCCTTGGGATCGGCCAGCGCACTGGGCCACCAGTAGCGCAGCAGCAGCGCGGGATCATTCAGGTTGCCGCACGCCACGCTTTGGGTGGGACGTTCGCAAGGCAATGATCCCAGCCCGTCCCAGAATCGCGTCAGCGTCACGCGCGCGTCCGCCAGTTCAGGACTGGCCGGATGGGGCAGCATCCGGAATGCCGTGGCCCCAGCGTGGCGCGCCCAGGGGTGTATTGGCGAGTTGCCGTCATTCTCGGCGGGATCGCCCAGCCATTGCAGCAACAGGGCCACCGCGTGCTGTGTCCACACATTAGACTGGATCATCCTGCGCAACGGCGCGGGGAGTTGATTCACGGGATTAAAATACATGGCCTCCAGACTGTCCGCCAGGGAGGTATCCAGCCGACCGGCCAGGGCCGACTGGACATCTTCCCAGGTCACCGACCACACCCAAAATTTGCCACTGGCCACCAGGGCACTGCGTTTGTGGGCGTCCTCGCGCGTGGAATCCTGGTGGTAGGCCCAGCCATCGCAAAAGACGGCCAGAGGCCGGCGGTACGAGCGGCCTTGCGCCGGCCACAGGACAAAGTCGGGCCGGCAAGGCACCCGAACCCCTTCGGAAGGGCCCAGATCCACCTGGGGCTCCACCCAGTAGCGTTGCGTGCCCACTTCGAGCAGGAAGCCGGATTTTCCCTGCACCAGATCCTGCACCAGTTTTACGAACGGCAAACCGCCCTGGCCACTGAGGCGGCGCAGGCTTTCCATGAAGCGGGATTCCAGTTCCGAACCAAAATTGGGGTTGATGTCAATCTCGGCAATCGAGGCGACCGGTTCCAGTTGATCGAGGTTTTTCACCAGCTCTTCCAGGATGGCCTGGGCGCGATCACGTGACACCAGGGCCATCGCCCGGCCGAGGCGATACTGGTAAACACATCGATAGCAGCCGTCCTTTTCCGGGTCGGCGTGGCAGGCACAGCCGGCCAGGTGGATCAGGGCCAGGCGCAGCACCTCCACCAGGGTTTTCGCATCATGGGCCAGCAGTTCATGCAGATAGCCCGTCCCCCCCGGCACGGCGTCGTAGAGCAGGACGTACTGCCGAGTGGCCGCGCCATCCTGGCCGGGTTCTTCCTGGGTAATGATGCGCAGATGATCGACCCGGCCCCCGAAGCGCCTTTTCAGGCCAATCCGAAGGGCCGCCATGAAGGACTGTACCGAGACCTCATCAACCCCCGACCGGGTATAGGGCACCAGAATCCGCAGTGCTTCCGATGAAAATTCGCGGTAGAGATAAAGGCAGTCGATCAGGTTTGCCAAATCGACGCTGCCTCGTTTCTCGCAGTCAAAGGCGTGAAACTGCCCCTGCTCACGTTCGCGGGCGTTGCGCGGTGCCCGTTGAATCTGTCCGCAATGCCGGCAGAGCTTGAATCCGGGACGCTGCTTCTGTTGCCCTGCCACCGCGTAGGCCTCGCCCGGCTTGGTGGGCTCGCCAAAGTTCACGTCACGAAACACCACGCGCTCAATGAATTCAAATCCGAAGGGCAGGTCGGGTGCCTTCAGCCGATACGCCACCCGGATGTCACGGGCCACAAAATCGGCCAGCATCTGGCGCGTATAAAACTTGGGCTCGCGATCCTCCGCGCTGTCATCGATGCGTACCTCGGCGTCGTTGCTGCTGGCAATCGCCTGCCTAAATCGCAACAACTGGCGTTTCTGCGAGAGGTTGGCCCACATCGGGTCACCACAACGCGGGCAGGAGGCCTGGCTGTCGGCGTGAATCTCCAGGTTTTCCATGTGCTGGCAGGTGGGGCACAGACGCCAGTTTTCCAGCGACGATAGATTGAGATTGATCTGGTCGATCTCCACCCGGCGCTGGTTGGCGTAGAAGACGTTCTCCGGTGCCAGTTCGGACAGGGCCGACTGCGCGGGGCGTTCGTAACGTTCGGCGGGTAGTAGGATGTAGGCTCCGGCGTGTTCGGGATCATCGCTGCCCTTTTTCCGCCACAGCAGGGATTTTAACTCCACACCCGCCTCGGGAAAGGCGTAGTTCGGAATCAGGCCGGCATCGGTCAGGCTGTTGAGGAGTTCACGCTGATTGATTTCCCGGATCAGCTCCACGACCTTCTGGCGTTCACATTCCAGTTGCTCCAGCTCGCTTTGGGTCGCCTCGTCCTGCGGGCGTGCCTTGAGGAGTTTGATCTGTTTTTTGATCCGGTCTCCGCGTTCCCGGTGGCTCTTGCGCTCCTGGGACAGCTCTTCCAGCAGCTTACTCAGTCGCAGGCGTAGGGAATCATCTTGTGCCGTACCCCGCATAAAATCCTGCAGCCGGCCGGCGACGCGCTCATCGAGGTCAGCCCCCAGCAGGGCCTGAAAACCCGCCAGCAGGCGCTCTTCGTGGGTCAGGAGGTAGTCGAGGAAAGTATAGGGAAAGCGTGTCTGGTTCAGGCTGTCACGGGCGTTGAGCGCCTCCTGGGTTTTGTCGGGCAGGGCCGTGTCCGGAATGCCGGAGCCGACCCAGTCATCGAGACAAAAGGCCATCATCTG
>JBAXSA010000246.1:0-4730 GCA_037130945.1 Pseudomonadota bacterium
CCAGCGCGGGCCCTCTGGGGGGCGTGGTTGAGCGCCAACTGCTCGAGCAGTGCCGCTTCGGGTACCGTGGCAAAGATCCGGGCACTGCCCCAGACCAAACGGTAAGGCCCTTCCCCACGCGCTACAAACAACAGCTGGTGGGGCACCCAGCCGACTTCGAGGATGGGCATGCCCTCTCCCAGGCCGCCACCGCCGGTGGCCACCGTCAGGCGCCAGAAACGGCCGCTCGTCGTGGGGACGGCGATGTCGTCGCTATGCAGCCTGACGCCATCGAGGGTCAGATCGTACAGCGCACCGCTAAAACGCCGCATCCAGGCTCCTTGCGGCGTGGCTCGCGTGGCCAGCTCAACCGCCGCCAGGGTATTGGGTTGGGGCAGATGGAACCGCAGGCGATCCACCGCCATCTGTCCGCCGCTGTCGAATGCGTAACCTGCGGTGTCCACGGCCGGGCTTCCGGTGACACGCCGCCAGCGCCGTTCAAGTTCCACCCCGTTTGGCGTTCGCAGCAAGGCCTCTATCTGTGTGAGTGGCGGAATCGGCTGTTTTCCGGAGAGGCGCAGATAGCTTCCCCAGCGATGGGGAATCAGTGTGTCGCGTTGCAGGCGCTGCCCGGAGACCTCCAGATCCGCCAACGCGCCTTCGCCCGCCGGGATCCAGTGGATCAAATCCTCGCTCGCGTCGAGTCTGACCGGGGTCACGAAGCCCTGGGCCGGTGCCGCTCCCCATGCCAGCCGCAGGCTTCGTAGACTGTCTCGGGGTAGCTGCTCGAGGTTGAGCAGATAGCTAGGGGGGACGGGAGACGGCGGCGTGCCGGATCCCACTTCCACCAGGGTTGTACCAGAGGCGGTTTGCACCCGTACCGGTGGTGCCTGCCCTGAACCTTCCGGCGCGGCGGGCAGAAGAGAAAATGGCACGGATAGCGGCTCTGGTGTCATCACCACGGGTGCCGGGGGGATACGCACCCGGTGCGGAACGACCTCGCCCTGGCCATTGAAGACCCGCAAATCCCCCAGATCCCCCCGGACTACTCCGGCATAGACGGCATCCGGCAGCGTCAGGGCATACAGGGCACCACCGGCGTCCAGTTCAAGGGCCGCGCCATAGGCAAAGTCCTCAAGGCGCGGTGGGGGAGGGGGTGTCGCAGCGGCCAGGGTCAACCAGCCCCAGAATCCCACCCCAAGGAACAGCCAGTGGCGGCGGGTCATCGGGTTTCTCCCGTCGCTGTTTCCGGCTTGGGCGGCAAGGGTGCCAGGTAGCCGATGATCAGCAGCAGCACGCCGACTCCGAGGAACGAGATGATCCGCGCCAGGGTGCCGTGGCTGGCCAGTTCCACCAGGAACAATTTGGCTACCACCAGGGCCAGCAAGACCGCCCCGGTGACCCACCAGGGGCGCGAGACGCGGCGGGTCGCCGTCACCATCAGGGCCAGGGCCAGCGTCCCCCAGAGCAATGACAAGGCGGCCTGGAAGGTGGTCGAGGCCAACAGATTGTGCCAGCGGTAGGGCACCCCGGCCCAGTGGTGAACGGTGCGCGCCACCATGCCATTAAGCACCAAAAATCCATTGGCAGCGAGGCCGATGGTGAATCTCTGACGCCAAATCGCGGCCCATTCGGGATGTTCCTGTTGCATCAAAGACCACCACAGCAGCAGGCTGAACAGGACAAAGGTCAGCGCCATGTCCAGGGGGTTGAGCAGGGGGAGGTAAGACAACGGCCAGGCCATGCCGTCACTGGTCAGGTTGGCCTGCAACGCCCACCCCCAGGCAAAGGCCAACAAGACGCCACAGCCCAGACGCAGATAGTCGGCCCGGAAGGTGGCAAACGGCCAGGGTGACGCTACGGGGCCGCGATGACTCACCCAGAACGCCAGGCCCGCCGGTACCAAACCCCAGGCGACCACTTCCCAGGCGTTGGGCTCGCCACCCGTCATGTCGAGGAAAAACCCGGCGAGTTCCCAAGCCAGCACCCAGGCCAGCACCCACAGGGTACCGGTGTGCCAGAGGCGGCGCATTTTCTCGCCCGGAAAATCAAGATCGAGCCTCTGCAAACCCAGGTACTGGATGCCGAAGGCCAGACCCCAAAAGACCAGCGACCAAGCGTCGTAGCTGATCCCGGAGAGGGGATGGTAGGGATGAGACATCAGGGCCATATCCATCCCGATCCAGGGCATCAGGTGCATCAGGGGCCGGAAAAAAAACAGGATATGCAATCCAAGATGGCCCAACCCCAGTATCCCGGCCATCCCCGGCAGGAGCAGCCAGACCGGCACGGCCAGTTGGCGCGATGCCAGCGGCGTGCGGAGCGCAATACCCATCGCCGCCGAAATGGCCAAAAAACCCACCAGGGCGTTCAATACCTGCCAAGGCTCCAGGAAGCGGTTGATTTCGTGGGCCCCGGTGACATACCACCACACCAGTCCCCACACCAAGGGCAGGACATGGACTCCCGCCTCCCAGGCGCGTAGCCGTTCCCGGCCATATTCCAGATGCAGGGCGGAAAAGAGCCCCGCGAGCGCGATCAGCCCACCGCCCAAACAGCGGCCGTTGAGTACCGGCACCGCGCCAGCCGGATCGTGCCAATCCAGGAAGGCGATACCCGCCAGGAACTGGAGCAGCAGACCCGACACCCGCGCCAGGGCTCGCCCCTGACGCACTCCCACCCACACCAGGGCAGCCCCTTCCAGGGCCCAGGCAGCAGCAGTCCAGTGCCCATCCACGGCCAAGGGAATCGCCAGGGTGATAAATACCACCCCCAGTGCCAGGAAAGATTCGCACAACAGCCGGAGTTTTTTGTCCTCGCTGTCGCGCTGCCACAGCCAGGTACTCAAAGCCAGGTAAAACCCGCCCAGGGCCAGGGCGCTCCAGGCCAGGCCAAATTCCCAGACATGAACCAACCCGGCCTGCAGGCCAAAGGCCACCACCGGCAGACCAAACACCAGGCTGCCATCCACCAGACCCTTGAGTTGGGGCGGCTGGCGCAGGGCAAACAACACCACGATGGCCACATACATAGAGAAAAACAACAGCAGGAAGGGCTCGGTAGTGGCAAAGTGTTCAGGCCGGTACTGGGCATGCCCCCACAGCCCGCCAATCACGAAGGTAAAGACAAATCCCAGCAGATTGAGCGAACGCCAGGCCTTGAACCAGGCTAATCCCAGCACGCCAGCGTTGAGCAGCGCGTAATAGCTGAACAACTGGACATGACTGCCGCCCCCCGAGGACACCAGCACCGGCGCGAGATAACCGCCAGCGGCCCCGAACAGCGCCAGCGCCGGGGCGTCTTGCCACAGGGCCAGCAGTGCCGAAAACACCGCGATCATCACCAGTAGCGGAAAGGCCAGTTCCGGCGGTGCCAGGCCGAAGCGGGTGGCGGTAAAGATCGTGAGATACAGCACCCCAATGCCGCCGCCCTGTAGCACCATGGCATAGCCCGGTCGATCAAGGCGCAGACGCCAACCCACCCCGAGCAATCCCAGCCCGCCCAAGGCCACGCCGACAAACCGCAGCTCCAGAGGAACGGTGACCTCCGCTGCCACATATTTCAGCAAAAAGGCCACGCCAAAAAACAGCAGGATCACACCCATCCGCACCAGCGGATTTTCCCCAACCACCCACGCCCAGAGTTTTTTGCCAAGCTCCGAGGAGTCGGAGAAGTCCGAAGTGTCAGAGGCAGCGGATTGCCAGGTGTCCGGTGGCGGACTCACTGGCCAGGCGGGTTTTGTAGCGGCGGTGTCGAATGGGACGGGAGGGGCGGTTTTTTTGGCGGGTTCTGGAGGGGCTGGTGCTATCCCGAGGATTTCCTCGGCAGCGGTGGCCGGTTCCAGCGGCGCGAGTCCTGTCAGGTGGCGTTCGATCGCATTCAGCCGGTCACGCAGCCGCCACTGGCCATCCGCCAGCCATCCCACGATCAGCCCTAGCCACAGGCCGGCGTCCCAACCCAATAGATTGACGCCAAAAAAGGCGCCGAGAAATAGCAAGATCAGGCTGCGTTTTGTCATCGGCGTTATCCTCATCACTTCAGAGCCAGTAGCAGCGTCAGCCGCACTTTAATCGGGCGGCGGGTTACGGATCGTTCAGCCGCTTCCCGGCGTTTTGATACACCTCACAGCGCTCGCGCTTACCCACGGCCACCACTGTTACAGTGACAATACCATCGTCCACTTGATAGACGAGCCGGTAGCCCAAGGTTCGCAGTTTGATCTTGTAGCAGTTGGGCATGCCGTGCAGCCGGGCGGACTCGATACAGGGTATCTCCAGCCGCCGGGCCAACACCTGCTTGAACCGTGTGCGAACGGAACTGTCCAGACTTTGCCACTCGGCCCAAGCCGATTTTCCAAACTTGAGGCTACAGGTCATCCATACTCACCAGGAGGGTGGGTTCGTGGGCACGTTCACGCACTAGATCGGCCAGATCAAGATCATCCAGGCGTTCCATCATGGCTGCGAACGTGGCAGCAGGCACAAGGTATGCCGTGGGCCGATTGTGATGGAGTATGGCCACTGGTGCGCCACAGGCCTTCTCGATCACCGCGTTGGGACTCTGTTTGAGTTCTGTAACGCTGACAGAACTATTAGCGAACATCAATTCCATAATTTTAAGTACCTGAATGACGCTTGAGGGGTTTGATCATAACTGTTCGGTCAGCGATTTCAGATATTGGGTGAATTCCCGGCCTAGCTCCGGATGTTCCATCCCATATTCGACCATGGCCTCCAGATAGCCCAACTTGC
>JBAXSA010000247.1:0-4726 GCA_037130945.1 Pseudomonadota bacterium
AAGTCGCTACACTCTGTATGCCGCTATTCCTATTACTTTGAAAGCGAATTGGTATCACAGCGACAGGTGCCGCCGGACAATCCAACACCATTATCACGAATGCCGGCAACGACACCATCGTGGCGAGCCTGGGCACGGATTTGATCATCGGTGGCACGGGGTCGGATCGCATGACCGGTGGCGGTGCCAGCGATACGTTTGTGTTTGGCGCAGATGGTTCGGTGATTGGCACGTCAATGGACGTCATCACCGATTTCAATACGGCGGGTGCCGACATTCTGGCCTTTGGTGCCAGCACGACCTTGCTGGCTATTGATGCCACCGCACTGGTCGCGGGTTCCAATGTGCAACAGTCTGCGGGGGGCTTGATTACCTTCCACGCCAGCGACAATACCCTGGCGCAGAAGATCGTCGCGGTTCAAGCGGATGTTCAACTGGATGCCGCCGGTTCCATCGCCATGTTCATTGACAGTGGCAACACCTACGTCTATTACGCGGGCACTGCCGCTGGCAATGCGGACGATCAGCTGATCCAGTTGACCGGCATCGCTTCGCTGGTCACGCTCACGGGTGGCGGCACCACGACCATTGCTTGATGAACACCTTGGAAGTCAAGTCCAAGGTCACGCCGGATGACCCAGCCTGGTGGCTGAAACCCCTGGCGGAACGCCAGGCGGAACTGGCGACCAACGCCACGGGTCTCTCCGGCACCGAGGCCCAGTCACGACTCGCCCAATGGGGCCCCAACCAGTTTCGCGGTCACCCGGAACGGCCCTTATGGCTGCAATACCTTTCCCGGTTCAAGAACCCGCTGGTTCTTCTCTTGCTGGCGGCCAGCGTGATTTCCGCCTTGACCGGCGAAATTACCAACTTCGTCATCATCACGGTTATGGTGCTACTCAGCGTCACGCTGGATTTTGTCCAGGAGTATCGCGCCGGTAAAGCGGCGGAAAGTCTCAGCCACTCGGTGTCGGTACGGGCTCGGGTGATTCGCGACGGTAAGCCATCGGATGTACCGGTGACCGATGTGGTTCCCGGCGACCTCGCCCTGCTCTCTGCGGGCGATAGGGTGCCGGCGGATGGCCTGGTGCTGGAAGCGCGTGATCTGTTCGTCAAGCAGGCGCTGCTGACCGGCGAACCCTATCCGGTTGAGAAACATCCCGGCACACCGGCCGCGACCGCGACCGACGTGCAGGACGCCACCAACGCGGTGTTCACGGGCACCACCGTCATCAGCGGCAGTGCCCGGATGCTCGTGGTCAAAACCGGAGCTCACACCGCCATTGGCGCGATTGCCGACAGCCTGACCCGCTCACCGCCGCCAACGGCCTTCGAGACCGGTACTCACCGCTTTGGCCTGCTCATCATGCGCATGACCGTCCTGCTGGTGCTATTTGTGCTGCTGGTAAACGCCTTCATGCACAAGCCCTGGCTGGATTCCTTCCTGTTTGCCGTGGCGCTCGCGGTGGGGCTCACGCCGGAACTGCTGCCGATGGTGGTGTCGGTCACCCTGTCGCGGGGCGCGCTACTGATGGCGAAGAAACGGGTGATTGTTAAGCGCCTGGCCGCCATTCAGAATCTGGGATCCATGGATGTGCTGTGTACGGACAAGACCGGTACGCTGACCGAAGCGAAGATCCGGCTGGAGCGGCATCTGGATCCACAGGGGCAACCGAGCTCGCGGGTGCTGGAACTCGCCTATCTCAACAGCTTCTTCGAGACTGGCCTGAAAAGCCCGCTCGACGAGGCCATCCTGGCCCACGGCGACATCGACGTGAGCGCCTGGAAGAAGATCGACGAGGTGCCGTTCGACTTTGAACGGCGGCGTGTGTCCGTCCTGCTGGACAAGGGGAATGGCCGATTGCTGGTGGTCAAGGGCGCGTCCGAGGAGATTATCGGTCTCTGTACCCACTACGAAGAATCGGGCAACGACGCCCAGATCCCGCTCGACAAGGCCACTCGGGAACGGATCCACGCGCAGCACATCGCGCTTGAAAAAGAGGGTTTTCGTGTACTCGGCATCGCCTGGCGCGAGGTTCCGCTGGATCACCCTCATGCCATCGTCGACGATGAATCGGCCCTGGTGTTCGCGGGACTCGCGGCGTTTCTCGATCCGCCCAAGGCGAGCGCCGGTGCCGCACTCGCCGCGCTCCAGACGAGCGGCGTGATGGTGAAAATTGTGACGGGCGACAGTGATCTGGTGACCCAGCATGTCTGCGCCCAGTTAAACATCCCGGTAACGGGGGTGCTGACCGGCCAGGAAATCGCCGGAATGGACGACCACGCCTTACAGGCCAGGGTGGAAAAAACCAATCTGTTTTGCCGGGTCAACCCCTCGCAAAAAAACCGGGTGATTCTCGCGCTCAAGGCGCGTGGCCACGTCGTCGGCTATCTGGGCGACGGCATCAACGATGCGCCGTCGCTGCACTCGGCGGATGTCGGACTCTCGGTGGATTCTGGCGTGGATGTCGCCAAGGAAGCGGCCGACATGATCCTGCTGGATCAGGATCTGCACGTCCTGCATGACGGCGTGCTGGAAGGCCGGCGTACCTTTGGCAATATCATGAAGTACATCATGATGGGCACCAGTTCCAACTTCGGCAACATGTTCAGCATGGCGGGCGCGGCACTATTCCTGCTCTTCCTGCCGATGTTGCCGACCCAGAGCCTGCTTAACAATATTCTGTACGATGTTTCGGAAGTCGCCATCCCGCTCGACGAGGTGGATCCCGAGGAACTCCGGGCACCCCGGGTTCTCGATATGAATTTTATCCGCAGCTTCATGTTCGTCATCGGCCCCATCAGTTCGGTGTTCGACTTTTTGACGTTCTATATCCTGTTGAGCGTGCTGAAGGCGGACGAGGCGCTGTTTCAAACCGGCTGGTTTGTCGAATCCCTGTCTACTCAGGTGCTGGTGATCTTCATCATTCGCACCCGTGGCAATCCTTTCAAAAGCCGCGCCCATCCGCTCCTGATGGCGACCTCGCTCGCCGTGGTGGCGATTGGCGCGGCTTTGCCCTTTACCCCCTTGGGAACCGCTTTTGGCTTCGTTCCATTGCCAGCCCAGTTTTATCTCATCCTGGCGGCGATGGCGGCGCTTTATCTGGTGGTGGTTGAGCTGGCCAAGAAGGAATTTTACCGGTGGTGGTTCAGGACATGCGATCATGCCGTTTAGACCCCTTACCCCGGCCTTCTCCCTCAAGGGGCGAGGGAGTCCGAATCCGAATAGATTTCTCCTCCTCTCCCCTTGAGAGAGAGGGGGCTAGGGATGAGGGGTTTCAGGAGTTTTTGATGACGACCAGTCTGCTGACATTACTGTTTACCATGGCTTTCGCCTGGTTGTTCTATCGCCAGGTACAACAGCGGCTCAAGCATTCGATCCATCTCGAAACACAGCATTTGCTCGAGATTCAGCAGGCAAAGAATGATCAACTGCAACAGGTCAACCAGGCCTTGGGCGACCGTGAGGAAAAGCTGGCCGTGACGCTGGCCTCCATCGGTGATGCGGTGATCACGACCGATGCTGAAGCCCATGTGATCCTGCTCAATCCCGTTGCCGAAAAACTGACCGGGTGGACGCAGGCGGAAGCCGCCGGTCGCCCAGTGGATGAGGTTTTTCACATCATCAACCAGGTAACCCGTCAACTCGCCACCATCCCGGTCATTGAAACCCTGGCGCGGGGCACGATACAGGGCCTGGCCAATCACACCATCCTGATTGCGCGTGATGGTAGCGAGTGCGATATCGCCGACAGTTGCGCGCCGATTCACGACCGCAACGGTCAAGTGGTAGGTGCCGTACTGGTGTTCCGTGATGTCACCCGTGAATATTTATTGCAGCGTACCCTGGATGCCTCGCGGCGGCGCTATTTCGACCTCTATGACCTGGCACCGATCGGCTATTTTACCCTGAGTGAGCCGGGGCTGATCCTGGAGGCCAACCTGACCGCCGCTACTTTGCTCGGTGTGGTTCGGGACAAGCTGCCCCAGCAAGCCATCACCCGCTTCATTTCGACAGAAGGCGCGGAGGCCTTCTGTCTGCTGCGCCAACAGCTCAGCGAGACCGGTGAGGCGAATCCGTGCGAGCTTCAGATGGTCAAGCAGGACGGCACGCCCTTCTGGGTGCGCATGGAAGCCACGCCAGCCCAGGACAATGGCAAAACGGTAACCCGCATCGTGATCAGCGACATCACCCTGCGCAAGCAGATGGAAGAGTCGCTGTACAAGGCGGGTGCCCTGCAACGCGCGATTTTCAATAGCGCCAATTTCTCGAGTATTGCCACCGACGCCAAGGGCGTCATTCAGATCTTCAACGTCGGCGCGGAACGGATGCTGGGCTACGAAGCCATCGACGTGATGAACAAGATCACGCCGGCTGAAATTTCGGATCCGCAGGAAGTGATCGAACGCGCTCAGGCACTCAGCGTCGAACTGGAAACCCCGATTGCACCGGGCTTCGAGGCATTAGTGTTCAAGGCCTCGCGCGGCATCGAGGACATTTACGAGCTGACCTACATCCGCAAGGATGGCAGTCGTTTTCCGGCGGTCGTGTCGGTCACGGCCCTGCGCGATGCGCAAAACGCGATCATCGGCTACCTGTTGATCGGCACGGACAACACCGCACGCAAGCAGGCAGAAGAGGCACTCCTCAAGGCGGGAGCCTTGCAGAGCGCGATTTTCAACAGCGCCAATTTTTCGAGTATTGCCACTGACGCGAATGGCGTCA
>JBAXSA010000248.1:0-4710 GCA_037130945.1 Pseudomonadota bacterium
TGTTGGTGATATAGGTCTTCCAGTAGTCAATTTCGGGCTGGGTCGGAACCTGGCCGCCGGTGCCATTCAGGATATTCTTGTAAATTGCGGAGACATAAGCGTCCAGGGTCATGCCGGCATAACCCAGGGTGGTCGAGGCGTAGGGGTGATCGAAAAAGCTCTTGGAAATACTATTGAGCGTGGTGCCAGCATTGATCTTGGCAACCCAGCTGGTGTAGCCCGCCTCGTCAGGGGCACGCAGGAAGAAGGCATCGTATAAACCAACGAGGATGGAGGAAGAAGTCGGGGTAGACATGCGTCATTTTCTCCGTATAGGGGAGAGTGTGACGACTTGTAACGCTTTGATATATAAAGGTAATATTTCGTATTGCAGGTGCTGACTGTCCACTGGCTTACTGGACAATACCACGTAATCTATGTGTATGTCACAAAATACCTTGTAAATACACTGACTTATAGCACTACAAAGTGGGTTTTTAACTGTCCACTGACTTACCAGACCCAATAATTCCCCAGCCAAAACTCATTCTGGCAAAATAGGGTCTTGACTTTTCAGTGGATAGGTTGTTGACCTGAACAGGCCATATCCCCGCTCAATTGCTCTTCTCCAGCATCCTTTCCAGCTCTCGTTCGGCCTTTCCCAAGGCCTGAAGAATGGCCTCGACCACCACCGTCTGCACCTCAAATACATACCCCAAGGCAGCGGCATCCTCTTTGACCTGCTGTACCCGGTCAAGGATGTCGGAGGGGATGCGGAGGGTCATGGGCCGGAGTTTTAGGTGGGCTTGGGGTATCAAAGTCGGTTCAGTTTTGCGTCGCATATTCGGTATCCTGGTATCGGTGGGATACCGGAATGTACCCATAATCCCACGCGAACATCAACTTTATATTGCCGATTTCAAAAACTCAGACCATACTCTGTCTCGCCTTCGATGCAAATCTGATGTGCATCTGTCGAGGTTTTGATGCGTATTTCCGCTTTATCCGATTTTTCCGGTTTGCTACAACAAGTGCACACATGACGATTAAACGAATTTTAGTACCCACCCGTATCCCATCGGCCTTGCGAATATATCTTAAAGCCTATGCCAAGCAGCACCGCGACACCCTGGAATCGAGTTGCGAAACCATGCTTTTTCTCTTTCTACAACAGGCCCCCTGGCGACAGGGATTGCGATGGCGAACTCCCTTAACGACTCATTCCGATGAGGGGGAGAGTCAGGGATGGCGGCAGTTTAATCTCCCCGTGACGGTCGAATTGGCTGCGCGTTTGGAGTCCCAGGCGAACCAATTGGACATCAGCCGCTCTAGCGTGACCTACACGGGTCTGTTTTGGTTTGCAAAGTATATCTGCCCACCGGTGACACCTTTATGAAACCCGTCAACCTACATTTCCTACCGATAAGTCAGATTGAACCCGATCCCAACCAGCCTCGCCGCGAGATGGAAGCACCAGATGAGATGAATGAGGCGCGCACCTTGGCGGGTCTTTCCGAGTCGATCCGTCAATACGGCATCCTCCAACCCTTGAGAGTTCGCGCACTGGATAAGCATCGTTTTTGCATTATTTCAGGCGAAAGACGGTTCAAGGCGGCTCTGATGGCGAACCTGACCGAGGTTCCTGCCATCATCGTCGAGACGGATCAGGTGCTCCTGGAGCAGCTCACCGAGAACATCCAACGCAAGGCCATGACCCCTCTGGAATTGGCGGATGCCATCAGACAGTTGCAACGGGATGGTCTTGCCGTGCGTGATATTGCCAAACAGTTGGGACTTCATCCGACCCAGGTGACGATCCTGAGTCAATTGCAAACCGTCTCGGAGGAGATTCGTGATGCCATGAGGGAAGGTCTGATTGTTTCCCCACGCGCCGCCTACGATATGAATAGGTTGCCGTATCGTCAGCAATTGAGGTTGATCCACGAGGCACGGAAAAACCATCAGACGATTGGACAAAAGGATGTCCAGAACGCACGGCGTGACGTAACGGATCCTCCATCGCCTTATGCCCCGACCCTGATGGCCAAGATCGAATACAACGCCCTGATGGAGATCCTGAGCCAACCCATTGAGTCGGAGCACTACGACCCCACGGCAGATCGGTTGGCCATTTTTCGGGAATTGGAGACGCCTGCGGACAAGGAGCCTGTCAGCGTGGAGACAATTACCCTGAGCGTGGGTGAATGTCGGGAACGGCCTGTCAATATCAATCCCGCTATAGCAGGAATTTCATCTGACGGGGAAGGTCGGCATGAGACCAGAGAGGAACCGGAGTCGTCACATCAGGAATCCGTGTTGCCTCCACACTCCCCCTGCCCTTCCCCGCCTTTGGATAAACCGCCGGTGTTGCCGGTGCGGATACCGTCCTTTACCTTGAAGCCGGTCGAGTTTGAAAAATTTGCCGATTTACTGGGAGAGGTACCACCTCCCGGTTTGGCCGATCCGGGAGGCTGGTTGGTGAATCTGATTAAAAGCCTCGCCAGGGACTAGCGGGGTTTTATGATGGCCTGGATACCGGTCTTGATCAGGCCACCCACGGCATTGTTGGCCTGTTTGAGGGTCGCATCCGCCAGGTGGGCATAGCGCGTCGTCATGGCGGGGCTTTGGTGACCCAGTGCCTTTTGCACGACATAGAGACTATGCCCGGCGTTGATGAGCAGGGACGCGAAGGTATGACGCAAATCATGGAGGCGGACGTGGCCAAGACCGACCTTCTTCCGTGCGTGATCCCATGCATAGAAGATGTCGGTGAAGGGTTTTCCGGTGCGCGGATTGGGGAACAGGTATTCGCTCTGTCCCCGGCTCGGCAAGGCCTGCAACAACTCGACCAGGGTATCGGACAACTGGATGGTTTGCGGCCGGCCGGATTTGGTCTCGGGGATTGTCCAGGTTCCATTGGCCTCGTCGACCTCCACCCATCGGGCGTTCATGGCGTTGGATTTACGAACCCCTGTCAGGGACATGAGCGCGATGATGTACGGCAACTGGGGATTCTGATTGGCGTCCCGGGTTTCCTGCAGTAGGAGCTCGAGTTGGCCGGGTTCGAGAAAGGTTTGAGGCTGATGATGGATCTTGAAGAACTGGACGGCACGGACTGGATTGTCCTTGAGTCCAGGGAGTTGCCACTGTTTGATGGCCAGGTTGAACATCGTTTTGAGAATGTTCAGGCCACGATTGCAACTTGCGGGAGCCAGGCCTTTCTCCCGCATGCCCAGTTGCAGGCTGGCGATTTGTCCGGCGGTGATGGCGTTGATTTTCAGGGTGCCCAAGACGGGCAGGATGTGTAATCGCAAGATGCCCTCGTCGGTTTTCCACGATTTCTTGCGAACCTTGGCGTGAGGTAGGTAATGTTTGGAGACCAGTTCATCCAGGGTCAGCGAGGCTCTGAGATCATCCCGGTGTTGCGCGGGATCGTCGCCCAGATAGACTCGGCTTAACAGTTCGCGAGCCTTGACCCGGGCCTCGTCCAGCTTGATGATGTGGGCGGGGCCGATGTTGACCGTTTGTTTTCCCTGGCTGGCATGGGCATACCGCAGGAAGTAACTGGCCTTGCCATTCTCGCGCACCTCGACGTACAGGCCGGTGACCTGGGCGTCCCAAATGGAGCAGCGTTGGTGTGCGAGCAGAGCCTTGTCGATAACGGGTTTGGTGAGGGTGATTTTCAAGAGACCTCCTCGTTTTGTACTAGAGTGTTGATAGGTAATATAGCACACTACGACCCTATATGTGTCGTATAAAATAGTGACGGAAACAGTCCCTGGAGGACGATAATGATTGAGCAGGTTGAAGACACCGAAGCAGACACCGAGGCCAGTGCTGCTCCCCCAACAGATGACTACGATAGCCCCTGGAAGGAAGCGATCGAGCGGTATTTCCCCGAGTTCATGGCGTTCTACTTTCCAAAGGCGGCGGCGCTAATCGACTGGTCAAAGGAATACGTCTTTCTCGATCAGGAGCTACGCGCCGTGATGAAGGACGCGGAGCTGGGAAAGCGCCTTGTCGACAAGCTGGTACGGGTTACGCTACTGGATGGTACGGAGAGTTGGATATACATTCACATCGAGGTTCAGGGAAAACGAGAAACTAAATTCCCCGAGCGTATGTATGTTTACAATTACCGGCTGTATGATCGATATCGTCGGCCCATTGCCAGTTTGGCGGTGTTGGCCGATGAAGAGAAAGGCTGGCGTCCCGAGCAGTTTGTGACAAGCGCACTGGGTATCGAGAATTTGTTCCGGTTTTCTGTTGTCAAGTTAACGGATTATCGGAACCAACAGGATGATCTGCTGGCCAGCGACAATCCGTTTGCTGTTGTCACTGCGGCGCATTTGCTAACTCAGAATACCCGCAAGGATGAACAGGCCCGCTACGAGGCCAAGTGGCTTCTGATGCGAATGCTGTATCGACGCCAATGGGACAAGCAACGAATCATCGAGTTGTTCGGCGTCATCGATTGGATGATGCGGTTGCCGCCGGAACTCGAACAGCAACTCCGGAATGAAATCATGATCTTTGAGGAGAGAGAAAAAATGCCATACGTCACCAGCTTTGAAAGAATTGGAATTGCCAAAGGACTACAGCAAGGTCTTATAGAGGGTCGCCAAGAGGGTCGCCAAGAGGGTCGCCAGGAGGGTCGCCAGGAGGGACGACAGGAGGGACGACAGGAGGGACGACAGGAGGGACGACAGGAGGGTCGACAGGAGGGTCACC